>DATHUY010000052.1 GCA_035461765.1 Longimicrobiales bacterium | reverse complement strand
CGAGCGAAACGGCGTGGGGTTTCTGATCTTCTTCGAATACCACCTGCCGAACGAATCTGGTGTCGTGGACAGGCGTTTTGCATTCGGGAAGGGGGAACTCCACTGTCCCTCATTCACGTTCGTCGTGATGAGCCTGGGACTGATGGAAGACGACATGTGGAAGCGTCTCTATCGAACTCACGTGCTTTCACGACGGGTGAATCGCTGACGAAGCCCCGCTGCCGGATTGCGTGATCAGGACCACAAGCGCGTGTAGACATTATGTAATGATTGCCACCCGCGTGCTGCTGCCGGTTCTGCTGGTCGTTGCAGCGACACCATTGCATGGCCAGGCCACGAACGTCCCCATGCTGTTTGGCTTCACACATCCATCGAGACAAGTCGTATCGATCCGCGAGCCGTCACAACCTTCCGTGTCCAGATCGGCATTGTGGGTCCGCCGGCCTTCGGCGAGGAGCTCCAGACTGCGGTGCATGGAGTATGAGCTCACGTGGCGCGGGCGCGAGTACCGTTCCGAGCCGACCGACTTCATGTACGCCACGCTTCGGCTTCAGCTGGCGTGGTGATGCCTTCAAGAGGCGCCAGACTTCGGGATGCACTGCGCGACGCTTGACGGCGGCGCGTGGTCTTCGCGCGACCCGGAAGTTCGCCGGGATCGTCGCATACTGCTGATCAGGAGCTCCAGCGATGGCTACCTACATTGACGAGGACCTGGTGGTGGTCCGGGCCGAACGGAGCGCGAAGTCGCGCCGCAAGACGGTGCTGGCGTTCGGCGACCGGGTCGACGTGCTGGGAGAGCAGGACGGCTGGACGGAGGTCCGGCTGGTCGAACGGTGGGAAGGCGCGGATGTTGGCTTCATCAGGGGTTCGCCCCGCGTCCGCGACGAGGGTGTCCTGCGCTTCTCGATGATCGACGTGCAGCAGGGGGATGGCATGATCATCGAGACGCCGGCGGGTCGCATAATGTTCGTGGACGGCGGCGACAACCAGCTCTTCGCGCGCCATGCGGCTGCTCGTTTCCGCTACCGGCAGGGCAGCGCCGCCGAGCCGCTGGAGGTGGCTGCGATCGTGGTCACGCACGGCGATGCGGACCACTATGACGGGCTTAACGACATCGTCCGGTCGGAGACCGATTCGAGCATCGCCGCGCGCAAGCGGCTGTTCATCCATCCGCGGCGAGTCTGCCACAGCGGGCTCGTGACTCGTCCCACCAAGGACGCGCAGCGCAAGCGCATCAGGGACGAGGACAAGTTCGGTCGTTCAATGGAGGTCGGCGACGAGCTGCTGGCCCTCGACCTGTACGACGACCCGCGCGACGCCGACGAGGACATGGCGAACGAGCCGTTCAAGCGGTGGCGGAAGTCGCTGGACCACTGGGAGACGCGGGGTCCGATCGACGTGCGCCGCGTCGCATTCGGGATGGACGCCGCGGAGATCTTCGACTTCCTGCATGACGAGGGGATCGAGGTGGAGCTCCAGGGTCCCTTCACGACCGACGTCGAGGACCCGGAGAGCGGAGCGATGGTCCCCGCGCTGCCGTACTTCCACGAGGCGAGCAAGTCGCCGGAGCCGCATCTGGGCGCCGCGACGGGCGGCGGCGACCCGTCCGCGTCGCACACCATCAACGGGCATTCGATCGCGTTCCGGCTCACGTTCGGCAACGTGCGCTTCGGGTTCACGGGGGACCTGAATCAGGAGTCGATGGACCGGATGCTGGACCACCTCACGCCGGCGCAGCTCGAAGCGGAGATCGTGAAGGCGCCGCACCACGGCTCCTCCGACTTCGATTTCCGCGCGCTCGAAGCGATGCGCCCGGTGGTCGCCATCGTGTCGTCGGGCGATGAGAACGCAATGAAGGAGTACGTGCACCCGCGCGCGACGCTGATGGCTGCGCTCGGCAAGTGCATGCGCGACCGGACCGGGATCGTACTCGTCACCGAGCTCGCTGCGTTCTTCACAGTCCGTCGCGACTGCCATAGCCGCGAGGATCTGGCGGCTTTCTTCAGGCAGCGGAAGGACGAGACGTTCACCGGCGAGCAGCTGCGGAAGCTGTTCGCCGGTAAGCCGAAGGCCGAGGGTCCGGCCGGCTCCTTCTTCGGCTTCGAGCGTACCAACTTCGGCATCATCCACATCCGGACCGATGGCGAGCGGGTCCTCGTCTTCACGCACAGCGGCCGCGAGGACCTGAACGAGGCCTACCGGTTTCGCGTGACAATGGTCGCGGACGAGCGGCAGGTCGCATTCGAGAACGTCGAGTCGCGATGAGGCGGACGTTGCGGAACCTGCCGATGAGCCCTTCCAGTTGCTCGTGAACTATGAACAGCGCTGACAGTCCCGATTGGGAATTCGTTTCCTCACCACTCACGTTGAGCCACGGAGGAGGTTGCGATGCAGAATCCTAACGCGATCGTTTCCAGCACAGTACGCCTGGATCCGCCGCTCGAGCGCGGGGCCGCGGAAATGTTGCGCGAGGAACGCGGCATCTCGGTGGTGCTCGACGGAGGGCGCCGCGTCCGACTCGATCCTGCGGATCCTCGCTCGCCCGGATTCGCCCAGGTGCTGGATGGTCTCAGCCGGCAGCAGCGCCCGGTCTATGTCGAAGTGGATCCGGCGACGACGCACATCACGAACGTGCTGATCCCGCACGTCACGCGCGTGGTCGCGATGTCGACGGGTCCGAACGGCATCGACGTCGAAATCGAAATGTCGCACGCGCGTCATGTGCTCCGGACCGACAGCTCCGATTTCGCCGAGCTCCAGGCGCGGCTGCGCGAGTCGCTGCAGGGCGGCAGCGTCGTCATCCTGACCGAGGATGACAGCCACAACATCATCGATGTCCGCGGCTTCACGCCGGGTCCGGACTCGCCGCTGCCACCGCTCCCGCCGTTCCCGCGACGAGAGCTGCCGAAGTGGCCGTGGCCGTTCGGCTGGTTGCGAGACCTGCTGCTGCGCATCTGGTGGTGGCCGTGCTGGCCCTGGCGGTGGTTCCACTGGCGCTGCATGTCGGCCGCGTACGCGCAACAGGTCTTCGACGCCATGGCCGCCACGACCTGCGCTCCGCTCACCGTCCCGCCACCGTGTATTCCGTTCATGTATCCCGACGATGGCTGCTGGGGCCGCGCCCACGAGATGTGTCGCCTCATGACTCTCATGGGCGTGTCACCGAAGAAGGTCTGGATCCAGAGGGTGGCGCCGGGCTATCTGCACGTGGACACTCGCAACAACCCGAACTGCTTCGTCGAGTGGAACTGGCACGTCGCACCAACCGTCTGCGTGCGGCGTCGGCGCTGGTGGTTCTGCCCGTGGTCGCAGGAGATGGTCATCGATCCCGCACTGTTCACGACGCCGGTGACGAAGGCGGCGTGGAAGGCCGCCCAGAACAACCCCGGCGCAACGCTGACAAACAGCGACTGGACGATCTTCTACCTCTGGGGCAACATCACCGACCCCACGTTCGTGCAGACGAACCAGGTGCTTGCGACGTACCGGCTCCAGCTGCAACTCCGCTCGCAGGCGCCAGCCGGGCCGCCGCCCTACGCATACTGCCCCTGACCGACGCACGGTCTTAGTAACCACACGGTGACGACTCGAGGTGCGGGCCCGCTCGTGCGGTGGTCAGCGGCTGCCATCGCGATATTCTATGGATTCGCGAAGCTGAACGGCGCGCAGTTCACCGTACTGGAATCTGAGCTCGATCGGCCCCTGCGGGAGGTGAGCGGCTTCTGGCTGACCTGGTATTACTTCGGCTACTCGTGGGTGTACGGCAATCTGATCGCGCTGGCTCAGATCATCGCCGGCCTGTGCCTGACGCAGGAGCGGCTCGCGCTCGCTGGCGCGTTGCTCCTGCTGCCAATCGCGGCGAACATCGTCCTGGTCGACATCTTCTATGGCGTGGACGCTGGCGGGCTGATGGCTGCCGCAGTCCTGCTCGTCCTCGTCGTAAGCATCATCTGGCCTTACCGGACGGATCTCATCCGTGTGGTCCTCGGGCCCGGCCGGCCGACGCCGGATCGGCTTACTGCCGTATTCCCCGCACTGGTCCTCTGTCTCGTTGCGTTCTCAGTCACTTACTGGATCGCGCATCATAACAATCGAGCGCCTACTGCGATCGATGGAGTGTGGGAAGTGGAGCCGGGCACGACTCCGCATGAAATCGAGCGGGTCTACTTCGAGCGGAATCGCGCGCACCTCGCCGTGTTCCGCGATACGTCGGGCGACTACAGGCGGCACCATTTCGAACTGGCCGAGGACGGTCGGGTCAAGGTCTGGCTCGAATGGCTGGACAAGGGCGGATTGGTATACTACGGCCTGTATCTTCAGCCGGACATGATCGTACTGTATCCGCCGACCTATCCCGCAGCATCGCTGCGGCTGACGCGGCGGGATGCAGGACGGGACTGACGCTTGACGCACGTCAGCACCCGGCCTGCGACATCGATCCCCGCTTCGACCCGCGCACCATGGGAGGTGGTCTCCCAACCGCGTCCCACGATCGACGTGCGCTCAGCGAACGATGACCACGCCTGCCATGCCTGTCGCGAAGCCGGCCGAACGGGCCGTGCAGCGGTAGCGGTATGAGCCCGGCGCGTCGAACGTCCGAGTGTGCACTCCGGTAGTACGGGCCGGCGCGCTGACCGGCGGCTGCGGATCGTCCTCGAAGGTCACGTCGCACACTCCACCGTCCCACAGCCAGGCAACCGTCCCGCCTGGTGCGATCTCGGCGGCCTGGGGCTCGAAGCGCGGCACCCCGTTGTTGTCGTCGTTGTAATCCCAGCAGCCGACGCAGGTCCCTTCCGGAGTGATCAGGATTACCCTCGCCGACACTGCAGTCGATGTGAACGTCACCTGCGGTGCGCCGGGGAGGTCGGGGGCCGTGGCCGTGGCTACGACCGCGCCCTGGGCGTCCGCGAGGGTGTGCACCGCCATCGCCGCGGGTCGGAGCACGCCCGTCTGCGGATCGGCTGCCGTGAAGCCCCGCGGCGTGTCGAGGGTGCCGGTCCCGGGCGTGGTGGCCCATTCCACGAGCACCCCCGCCACTGCGTTGTCGTGCATATCGACCGCCTCAACGCGGTATCGACCCAGCGGCCGGCCAATAACGCCGATCTGGCCATTCCCTTCGATGACCTCGAGGGCAACCGGGTTGCCGGGGCGCGCGACGGCGCTGAATTCGACCGGCGACCCGGGTAGCCCTGACACCAATGCCCAGGTCACCTGCGGGCCGGGGACAATGCCAAGTGTTGCTGCATGCGCCGCCACACCGCTCGCGTCGGTGATCGTCACAACGCTGTCCGGCCACCAGCGCACGGCGACTCCTGCTACCGGCTGGTCGAAGTGGTCCGTGACGAGTACGCGATAGGGTCGCAACGTGGCCATCACCGTATCCGTCTGCGCGGTTCCACTGCCGTCCGGATGCGGAGCGATGCGCACTGCTCCCGATACCTGGGCAATCGACGTGAATCGTACGGTCGCGGCCAGGCTGCCCACGATGGCCGCGGTGGTACGATGCGGCCCGGCGCGGGTGCCGAGCGTGCGTTGCACCTGCGCGTAACCGTTCGCGTCCGTTACCGATGGCGCCGCCGCGGAGGCCACGCGACCGCCCGTTTCCTCGACGTTCCACCCGATCTCGACGCCTTTGGCACCGACCCCTCCCCGGAGGACCCGGACGACCAGCGGGCTCGGCAGGACGGATCCGATCTCGGCGGTCTGTGAATCGCCGGACACGATCTGGATCTGGAACGGACTGGTCGCGGTCGGCGGATCACCGCATGCCGCCACGACCAGCATCAGACATGCAAACAGTGGCGTGCCGCGCGGCGTCGCTCGCGTTAAGGTGTGCCCGATGGTTGCGGTCATGTTGTGCTCCATGTCGGCGGGGCGTTCGAAACGGGGAATCGGCGTGGCGGTGTCCGGAGCTCCGTGCTGGTCATTCCTGGAGCCCGTAATTACATTCGAAACGGACGTTACTCCGCGCCTGTGAACTGCCGATCACCGCTGGTCAACTCGCATGCAAGACAAAGCGGTAGCCTCACTTACGCTTTTCGGATCCCCCCGTTTTTCACGCCCGGACGGCAGTCCGTTGACCGGCCGGGCCGTTCAGCGGCACCGCATCGGCCTGCTCGCACTGCTGGCGAGCGCGTACCCCCGGGGCCGTGCGCGCGAAGCCGTCATGGCCATGCTCTGGCCCGATCACGATACGGTCAGTGCGCGCAAGCTGCTCAACCAGTCGGTCTACGTTCTCAGGAGGACGCTCGGCGACGACGCCATCGTCTCCGACTTCGATGAGCTCCGCCTGGACACGGCGTTCCTGACGATCGATGTCGTGGAATTCCGCACCGCCATCGCTCAGGGCGAAGACGAGCGTGCTGCCTCGCTGTACTCGGGCGCGTTTCTGGACGCGTTCTTCGTGACCGGCGCCCCGGATTTCGGGGATTGGGCAGATCGCGAGCGAGACCGTCTGGCCGGCATGTATGCGAAGGCACTGGAGCGACTGGCCGAAGCAGCCGAAGCGGCCGGAGACCGCGCCGCTGCCGCCGACTGGTGGAGAGCCCGCGTCGCGCACGATCCGGCTGACTCCGGCGCCACGATTCGGTTGATGCTGGCGCTC
Source organism: Longimicrobiales bacterium (assembly GCA_035461765.1). Taxonomy (GTDB): domain Bacteria; phylum Gemmatimonadota; class Gemmatimonadetes; order Longimicrobiales; family RSA9; genus SH-MAG3. Next base: position 46,820 of record DATHUY010000052.1, on the reverse strand, counting down.
GACGCGCTCGGCAACCGCGCGGGTGCGCTGACGCAGGCGCGCCTCCACGAGCAGTTGCTGCGCGACGAGTTCGGCACGGAGCCGGTGCCGGAGTTGATGGCACTCGCGGATCGACTGCGCAGCACGCCGCGGCCGGTCGTCGTCGACTCAGTCACGTCGCCGACTCCGCTGGAGAGTGCGGTCGATGCGGCAGCGGCGGCGGCACATCCCGGGCGCACAACTGCGTCGGGTGCGCACATCTCGTCGCGGCCTCGCCGGAGCAGGTCGACGCTGCGGCTGGCCCTGGCCGCAGTTGCCGTAGTCACCACGGGCGTGGTGATTGCCGTCGTGGCGCACCGCAGCGCGGTCTCACGTGCAACGGAAGCGGATGACGCGCTGCGCGGAACGCGAAGCATCGCCGCATATGAGCATTACCTGCGCGGCAGCGACAGCGCTCTGCTGCGGAGCGACAGCGGCGTGCACGCGGGGATCGAGCACTTGCAGAGTTCAGTAGCGCTGGACCCGGATTACGCCCTCGCATGGGCCGGTCTCGGCAAGATGTACGGCAGAGCTGCGACGTCGGCGCCGCGGCAGGAGCGCGATCGTTATTTCACGCTCGGTCTGCAGGCTGCCGAGCGGGCGCTCGCCCTCGACGACCGCCTGGCTGACGCCCACGCTACGCTGGGCATCCTGCTGATGGGTACGTTCGACTTCGTGTCGGCCGAAGCGCATTTGAATAGTGCACTCGCGCTCGATCCGGACCATGCGAACACGCACGAGTGGCTCGTCACGCTACACCTCTGGATGAGTCGTCCGCACCAGGCACTCGTTCATGCTCAGCGCGCGCTGGAGCTGGAGCCGCTCTCGCCGCGAGCGAATGCCGAGCTCGCGCGCGCCCTCGCGGGCAACGACCGCTGCCCGGAGGCGATCGAGCAGCTCAGGAAGCTGGAGTCCGTGCGGCCGCCATTGCTGCGCGTGTCGAGCATTGCCGCGCTGTGCCACGCGCGCCTGGAGCAGTGGGACAACGCTATCGCAATCCTCCGCGCGGCGCCTCCTGATGCGAGCGGGTCAAGCACGAGCCTCATCGGCTTCATACTCGGCCGAGCCGGACGACAGAGCGAAGCGCTCGAGATCCGTGAGCAGCTGCTGGAACGGTGGCAGCGCGGTGAAGCTGACGCTTACGATGTCGCGCTGCAGTTCGTCGGTTCAGATCAGCTGGATGAATCCTATGTGTGGCTGAATCGTGCACTGCAGGACCGCTCGCTCAGCGGCCTGCCGGGCGGCGTTCCGCACACTCAAGTGCTCAATCCTCTATTCGCATACGCGCAGGATGACCCGCGTTTCGCTGATCTGCAGAAGCGACTCGGCGGGGTCCCCTCGCAGCGTACCCGGTGACGGGCGGCCGCTGCGGGCGGTGACAGCCGCCGACATCATGGCGTGCTTCTCGCACTTCGCTCCCGGTGGATGAACGATTCTACAGGAGCGACCAATGTCCCGGATCAGGTCTGTGTTTTTCGGAGCTCTGGGCGTCGGAGTCGTCTCGGGAATGCGTACGTTCCTGATGCCTGCGCTTCTGAGCCGTGCTTCACCAGCGCCTCCAGGAACTTCGTCCGCAAACGGGGCAGCTCATCTACTGCGATCACCCGCCGTGTCCAACGCACTTGCACTCGCGTCTTTGGGCGAGCTCATCGGCGACAAGCTGCCCATGGCACCTGATCGCACAGAGGTGCCTTCGCTCGCTGCGCGAGCCGTTTCAGGCGGATTCGCTGCGACGGTCATCGCCTCATGGAACAGTGAAGCGGCAGTGCCCGCCGCTGTGCTGGGGTCGGTTGGCGCGATCGGATCTGCGCACGTGATGGTGCGGCTGCGGACGGCGATCGGCCGCCGGCTCGACATCCCGGATCCGCTCGTCGGTCTGGCCGAGGATTGCCTTGCATTGGCAATTGGCCACATTCTGATTTCGACTGCGGAGGGCAACCAGGCTGCGACGGGGCCCTGACGCTGACGAGCGATGCCGCGGGTCAGGCATGACGTGTTCTCGAGCCGGGAGGATACATGATCGGTCACGAGCTCGTTCTCGCAGCCTGCGCAGCGGTGGTGATGTCCACAGCCGCGCGCGTCATCCATATCGGGGAAGTCGCTGAGACGCCCCGAACCCCGCGTGGAACGGTTGCGTCCGAGCCCAGGGGGATCACATGCGACGAATCCACCTGACGAGCTCTGCCGACCGCGTCGATCAACTTGAACGGATAGCGGGACTGCTCGAGCGTCGGCAGCGGCTACGATTTCCGGCTTCCTGTGACACTGGAGCTCGGTCCTCGAAATCCCATCTGAGCTGAGTTGTGAATATCGGTTCGATTCCAGGAGTAGAGCGCACCCTCCACCCCAGGACGGCCTTTCATGGTGTCACCCGCACAGGTATCACCGGATCACGTGTCCGCGCCCGGGCAGCCCCGGTCCCCCGACGGCGGCGGCACAGTAACCTATCCGCTGGCCACCACCGTACGGCTCGCGTTCGTGCTCGCGTTGCTGGTGGGCCTGTTCGGCGGGTCCCTCATGGTGATCAAGGCGGCGGTGCTGTCACGGCTGGTGTGGTACGACCCGAATGTCCTCTGGATGTCTCCGGTCAGCCACGCGCTCTGGGCCGTGCCGTGCGCCCTGATCCTGGGTACGATCCACAAGCGATTCCCGCGCCTCATTTCGGTGCGTGTGGTCGTGTTCCTGGTCGTTGCGGTGCTGCTGTACGGCGTGCTGCGCGTCTACTGGGAGGAGCTGGAGAAGTGGGCGGCGGCCCTCATAACCCTGGGCGTCGCGACCCGGGCCTCGCAGTGGCGCAGGTTCCACGACCCGGCACGCCTCGCGCCCCTGCTGAAGCGAGGCACGCTCGTGGCCGTCGGCCTGGTGGCGGTCACCGCGGCCGGCCTCATCGCAGCACCCTCTCTCGGTGAGCGGTGGGCGCAGCGCGGGCGGCCGTTCGCGGCGCCCGGCCGCCCGAACGTGGTCCTGATCATCCTGGACACGGTGCGCGCGCTCAGTATGGGACTCTATGGCAACGAGCGCCCCACCACCCCGGCGATCGACGCATTCGCCGCCACGGGCGTGACGTTCGACCTGGCGATCGCGCCCTCGCCATGGACGCTGCCCTCGCACGCGTCGCTGTTCACGGGCCGTGCGGCGCACGAGCTGAACGCGACCTGGCGCACGCCGCTGGATGACTCCCAGCCCACTCTTGCCGAAGTGCTCTCCAGTCGGGGATACCGGACCGCGGGCCTGGTGGCCAACCTGTTCAACGCGAACTCGGCCATGGGACTCGCGCGAGGTTTCGACCGCTACACCGATTTCACCGTGGACTGGGCAGCCCTCATACGTGCAACCTATCCCGGCGGGATCCTGCTGAACGAGGTGCGCAGCCGGTGGTACGGGAACGACTTCGAGTTCGAAGATTTCGACCGTCGCCGGACCGCCGCCGAAATTACTGATGACCTGCTGGGCTGGATCCGGAGTGATCGCGAGCGCCCCTTCTTTGCGTTCGTGAATTACTTCGATGCGCACGATCCGTACATCGCGCCGGATACGCTGCTCACGCTGATGGAAGGGCTGCCCCGACGCTCCGCGTTACCAGTCAACACGCTGGAGCAAGACCGGCTGATGCCCGCGCCACCCCAACAGGTGGAGCGGACCCGGCGTGCGGTGGGCCGGTACGAAGCCGCGCTGCGCTACCTCGACTCACACGTCGGCCACCTGCTCGAGGAGCTGGAGGCGGATGGGGTGCTGGACAACACCGTGGTCATCATCACGTCCGATCATGGCGAGGAGTTCGGGGAGCACGGGTTATGGTGGCACGCGCACAGCCTGTACCTCCCTGCCCTGCACGTGCCACTGGTGATCTCGTGGCCTCGCGGAGTTCCGGCGGACGTTCGAGTCGGGCGGGAGGTTACCCTTCAGGACGTCGCCGCCACGGTGCTGGACCTCACGTCGCGGCGGGGCTTGAGCCCAACGGCGTCGCAGTCGGGTCGCAGCGAGCCGAGCACCGGTCAGCCCATCCCGGGGCACTCGCTGGCCCGCTTCTGGGAGGCGAACGGCACGGCCGAGCGCGTCACGCCGGTGCTCTCATCGCTCCAGCTGGACAGGAATGGCGTGGAGCGCTGGAGTGGCTCGCGGCGACTCGCGTCGGTCGTGCTCGACGGGCACCACTACATCTATTACGAGCAGGGCAACGAGGAGCTTTACGATCTCAGCACGGATCCCGGCGAGACCCGTGATCTGGCGGGCGCTGCGGGCAGCAGTACGCACGCGTACGGTGCCCTGATTCCACACGCGTGGTTGGAGACGGGGCACCCCGAACGGCCCGGTGACTGGCCCGCTGGCGGCGTCCCGGACGGCCCCGGCGGGCGCTGACACAGGTGATGGACGGCGTTCACTAGCGTGTCGTACATACCCGGGAGGCACCGATGGCGAAGGTAACCGGAATCGGCGGCGTGTTCTTCAAGAGCACGGGCGGCAACACGGCACTGGGAGCTTGGTATTCCCTCTGGCCATACACCTCGAAGACTTTCGCGGCGCGATCCTCAAATGGCCGGACTAGCAGACAGAGCCGGGCCCGTGTTTGGCACGAAGCGTCACCCGGTGCCTGACTTCCAGTTTCCTGCTGCTCATGTTCTGCGGAACACCGAGTCCGAATACCGCGTATTTCCCGACATCGGCCGCCGAAACTGGCTCCAGGAGCATCTCGAGATCCCAATCATGCTCACGATGCTCGGATTACCCCGCGGCGCTCGCGTGCTCGAGGTGGGGTGTGGGCGCGGCGTCGCGCTCCCGGTGTTCCTGCGTCACCTCGCCCCGGCGCACCTCGTCGGCCTCGATCTTGACGCAACGCTCCTCGCGCAGGCGCAGGAGCGGCTACCTCGAAACACCCCTGGTACCGGGCTCGTACAGGCGGATGTCCGTCGTCTGCCATTCCGGGACGCGGCCTTCGACATCGTGATTGATTTCGGCACTTGTTATCACATCGCACGCCCGGGGAACGCGCTCCGCGAAATCGAACGCGTCCTGGTCCCCGGAGGCATGTTTGTAACCGAGACCAGGCTGAGCCAGTTGCTTTCGCACCCTGTCAGAACGCGCGGTCGCCGCCTGCCGTGGGGTGGAACGGGACTTTCGCGTTTGCGCCGGGCACTTCTATGGCAAAGCCACCGTCGTGCCGAGCGGACGCCCGAACTCTGATCCAGTCATCCCCTGGACCTGCCACCATGAGAAGACTCACCGTCACCGCCGCCGTGCTGCTAGCCGTATCCTGCGATGCGGCGGATGACCCGGCAGCGAACCTCGAGACGCGTATCGACACTGTGGGCGGTGTAGAGCACGTGCGTAACGTCGGTGAGGCTCCTGCATGGTCGCTGACGCCCGTGACTCGGATCGGCGCCGTCGACTCAGGTCCCGCTGCCTTCGGTCGTATCCGCTCCGTCGTGGCAGACGGAGAAGGCAGGATCTATGTCGCCGACAACATGGCCAGCGAAATTCGAGTCTTCGACGTCGACGGGTCCTGGCTGCACACGATCGGCAGACGCGGGGGCGGCCCCGGTGAGTTCGGTGATCTCTACAGCCTGGCATGGCTGGGCGACGAACTGGTGGCGATGGACCCGAGCAACGCCAGAATCGGTCGCTTCACCCGGCAGGGGACATGGATCGACGGGATCCGACACTACCCGATCACGGGGCCAGGTACATTCGTTCGAATGCATCCGCTTGGCGACCAGGGGTTCTATGTCCCGGTCATTGCGCCAGGACACGATCGGCTGCCCTTCGTGAGGATCACGCCGACAGGCCCGGCCGATACGATTGCCGTGCCCGCCGCCCCCGAGAGCGTCGAGGCCTACGGCCTTCGGTGTGACCGGCCTGATGGTGGTATTCAGTTCATAAGCATACCGGACGCTCCGACTACACTGTTCTCGTATCCTCCCCCCGGCGGCCAGATCGCGGTTGCGTGGTCGGAGCAGTATCGGATCGCCCGGCTGGATCCGAAGGGTGATACCCTTGCCGTCATCCACCGCGAGCAGGCGGCGGTTCCCTATCCCGATTCGCTCTGGCGTGCCGCGGTGGAGCCATATGATCAGATGCGTGAGCGATTCCCCGGATCGCGGTGTGAACCGGAGGCTCTGGAGCGGCCTGAAAGCCGTTCTGCAATGCGTGACCTCCTCTTCGACGACACGGGCCGCATGTGGGTCGAGGCCGCGACTCCCTCTGGTTTCGCCTGGGACATCTTCGCGCAGAGCGGTGCCCTGCTCGGGCGAGCCGCTGCGCCTCCGCGAGGTGCGAGCGTGCCCGTATACGTGAGGGGCGATAGTCTGTACCAGGTAGAAGTGGATGAAGACGGTGTCCAGTACGTTGCCGTCTATCGCCTCGACAGAACGTGATCGAGCTTCGCGATACCATTGCAGACGACATTCCGCACATTGCCGCGCTCGAGTCGGCCCATGGCGACAATTTCGTGATGCCCTACTCGCTCGAACGACACTACCGCGAGCTCGATCGGCCGGAGGTGTTGTACAAATCCGTTTACCGAGGCAGCGACCTGATCGGGTTCGCCATTCTCGTGCTTGACCCGGACGGCTGCAGCGTCGAATTCCGACGCATTGTCATCGCTGATGCCGGACGAGGCTACGGAAGCATGGTCGTCAGCATGATCAGCGACGTTGCCCGGCACGATCTCGGGCGGGCACGACTGTGGCTCGATGTATTCGAGGACAATGCTCGTGCCCGGCGCATCTACGAGCGCCTCGGGTATCGGCGGTTTGGTCAAACAGATCATGAGGGACGCGTTCTTCTGCTCTACGAGCAGATCCTCTGACTCGTTCGGGGGGCGAGCGCAACGATGGGGAGCAGGCATGGCGCGGCAAACGGTACTCCTGCTGGGAGACTCGATCCTCGACAATCAGCCGTATACGGGGGGCGCGCCTGACACGGCAACGCACTTGCGATCGGTCCTGGGCGCTGAATGGACGGTAGATCTGCTCGCCCGCGACGGTGCGATCATGTCGGACGTACCGGGCCAGATCCGACGGATGCCCACGCGCGATGCGGTCGCGTTCTTGAGCATTGGAGGCAATGACCTCACGCAGCAAATTGAACTTCTCGCCAGATCCTCGACAAGCGCCGCAGCTGTCCTCGGAGAGCTCCTCGCGATTGCCGATCGATTCTCCGCGAGGTATGACGAGGTGGCGCGCTCCGTCGCCGCCGCGGCGGAGCGCACGGTGCTCTGCACCATCTACGAAGTGCAACTGGAACCGCGGCATTTTGCGGAGCTGGCGCGTGTACCGCTCGCGGTCCTGAACGATCGTATCATCAGAATTGCAACCCGCCTCGGGCTGGAAGTGCTCGAGCTTCGGGACGTGTGTACGTCGGCTTCCGACTTCGTCATGCAGATCGAGCCCTCCGCGCGGGGTGCCAGGAAGATCGCAGACGCGATTGCAAATGTTCTGCGCGATGATCCCGATGTCCGCACGGCGCGCATTCATTCCGCTGCCTGACGGCAGAAGCGATCACTCCACATTCCCTGGAGAGCGGAGCCTCATGCAGGAGAACAGAATCGCTGACACCGCCGAGCGTCTTCGCCGTGCCGCAAACCGGCATCCCATGGCTGGAGCGCACCGCATCGGACTCTGGCTCAGAACTCTCTTCATGGCAGTGCTGTTGATTGTCGTGATCCCATCTGTGATTGTGGAAGGAACCCTCGCGTTCTATCCGCTCCAGCCGGCATTCTGGATACGTTGCATGGGCGCTCTCCTGCTGGCCGTGGGCAGTATCGGTTACGGCGATCATGTCGCCAGGAAGACGCTTCGTGATCCTGAAGCAGCAGCGGCGAAACTCGAGGCTGGCGTGCTGGCGCAGACCAGTCATGGCTGGGTCCGTCGCACGCTTCGGCTCGGCTTCCTGATGGGCCTCGGTGCAGGCATTCCTGTTGGAGTCCTGATCGCTGCAGGGTCGGCGGGCAGCATTGCCGATAGCGCTGTCGCTACGGGCATCTTCGTGTGCTTCACCATGGTGTGGGCGGTGCCCCTGGCGTTCGTCATCCGCTGGGGAACCCTTCGGGTGTCGAGGCGCTATATCGGCAGCCCGGGCGATCCACGCCCCCCGCGCCTCGCCTGACACGGCCCCGAATGACGAGAGTTCTCGTCACACTGCTGATCGCGGCGGCAATCGCGCAGCCGCTGAAAGCCCAGGATCCCCCTTCCGGTCACTGGGCTTCGGAGGATTGGATGGGCGAAGTCACGTTCGCGAGTGCGAACGCGCTCGTCGCCGGATTATCGGCCGGCCTGCTGCAAGTCATCCGGAAGGGATCCTTCAAGCACGGCTTTGCGACCGGGGCCCTCGGGGGAGCTGTCGTCTACACTGGCCGCAGAGTGGCTGTCGAGGATTTCTGGGGGGCCGGCCTCATGGGACGACAGATATCGGCCGTCGGCTCTTCCTTTACACGTAATGCCGGTGATGGCAAACCTGTCTTGTCCCGCATCTGGCTGCCGCTGGGCCCGATGCTACTTCGTGTTGACTACGGGGACCGCGTGTCGGTGCGTCCCGTCATCGATCTCTACGCCCTCGCGTGGCTGACTGCTGCCGGATTCGACGAGCGATTGGAGCTGGACGGACGCGCTTCGATCTCATCCGGCGCGCCAGTGTTTCAGGCACACCAGCACCGTCTCCGTCACGATGGCCGACCCCTGAACGGAGCGTCCGTAGCCGGACTGATCCTGCTGGATCGAGCCGTAAGTGCGGACGATGACGGCGAGACGCTCGGTCATGAGCGGGCGCATGTCCTTCAATACGACTTCGCCCAGCTTGTCTTCAACGACCCTGCCGAGGAGTATCTGCTTGGCTGGTTCGCCCTCGGGAAGAGCCTGGGCTCCGTTGCGCGTGTGGGCGTGATCGGACCGGCCGTTTCCGACGGCGTGGACTGGACTGTGCCCAGCATTAGGGATTTCTGGGAATCGGAAGCAGACTTTCTGGGCAGACGGTGACCAGACGGCGCTGTCACACCTGGAAGATTGCGGGGCTGCTCGTACTGACGGGCTGTTTCGAGCTCACCGCGGTGGAGACAACACCGCGCGAGCCCAGAATATACGTATCACTCCACACGAGCCCGGAGAATCAGGTCGAACTGGTTCTCTGGATTGATCCCGGTACCGACCCCTCCGGAGCTGCAACGCCACTCGTATCCGACTCGATCCTCGTTACCGGTGACATGTACGGTGCGGACAAGACGTCCCCGAGCGGCGAACGCCGGTACCTTGTCCCGGATATCGGAACACCCGGCATCCCTCTCGAGATCCAAGTACCAGGTACCGTATCAGAGCCGATCGTTCCGAAATTGACTTCGACTCCGATTGGAGTCATGGCCAGCGACACACTGGTAGCCGCCCGCGGCGACATCGCCCATGTGGAACTGGCCGGATTCGCGGACAGCATATCAGGTCAGACGGTGAACTGGTCGTGGACGGTAATTACGGCGGAGCAAAGCGTCCTGTCAGTCTCCGGTAGAGCGGTGCCAGACGGCCGATTTTCCATTCCAACATCACTGTTTCCACTTGAAGTGAGCGAAGGTATACTGCGTGTGGATGGCAGAGTGTCGTCCGCCATTGCGCTGGGCCCCTATAGCGCAAGTCTCAACCGCACCTTCCTGGCATCCATCCCTTTCCGGCTGAGCTCCGCACCGCCAGAATGAACGGGTATCGTGCCTCGTAACCCCCACCAGGCGAGGTCCCCATGCGCATCGTGCTTCGCGTCGCAACGCTGTTGTCCGTCGTCGCAATCACTGCCGCTGGCTGCGCCTCCGCGGCAGCACGACAGGACCAGACGTCGGGGACACTGGTCACGCGTGAACAGCTGGCCAGCAGACCCGGTGAACCGCTGGAACGGGTACTGGAACGCTTCGTCCCCGGAATCGTACTGACGCGCACGTCGGATGGCGGCGTCGCTCTGCGCATTCGCGGCACCGCATCACTCACGGAACGCGATGCCTTCCCACTGTACATACTGGATGGGTCGCCGATCCCGACGGGCCCCGAGGGTGCCGTCCCGGCCGTGGATCCGTTCAATATCGAATCGATCCGGGTCCTGAAAGGAAGTGAGGCTGCACGCTACGGGATCGACGGAGCGTACGGAGTCATTGTCATCACGACGAGGAGGGGCCCTCGGAGCTGACGCGCGCGGCTGCCACGGCTCAGCCGGCTCGCGCGTTCCTCTTGTGGCACTGACAGCGAAAGGGCGTTGACCATGATGACCTCCTCCCCCCTCTGTCGCCGTGTGGCCGTCGCCGCGACGGCCCTGCTGGCCGCGGCCTGCTCATCCCCGGAAGACGTGCTTTCGTTCGATCCGCTCAACTTCCAGGAGCGGACCGGAATTGTGTTCGTCCGGCAGAACGCGACTCCGACCGCGGTGATGGAAGCGTTGTTCGAGGGCCGGGTGGTCGCGGATGCGGCGGGCTGCCTGCGCTTCGATTCGCCCGACCCGGCCACGGTGGTGTGGCCGAATGGCTTCACGATGGTCCAGAGCGGCGACGAGATGGTCGTGCGCGATGCGACAGGTCGTGAGATCGGCCGAGTCGGCGGTACGTTCCGCCTCGGCGGCGGCGAAGTGACATCGTTGCAGGGCGCGGCCATGAGCGCAGCCGACCGGCAGCGCGCACAGACCCACTGCCCGGGGCGCTACTGGATAGTCGGCGACGTGCCCTAGGCCCCGTCGCATCGCAGATGTATTCCACATGTCTTTTCTGTAACTCCGATCTCGGGCGCAATGAGGCGCTTTACGACTTCCCGGTTGGACGTCGTCTCGCGTTTGACAGTCGTAAGGGCCGACTCTGGGTCGTGTGTCGCCGGTGTGAGCGCTGGAACCTCACGCCCCTCGAGGAGCGTTGGGAGGCGATCGAGCAGGCGGAGCGCCAGTTCCGCTCCACCCGGCAGCGAGCCTCCACGGAGCACATCGGCCTGAGCCGGTTGGCGGATGGGACCGAGCTCGTAAGGATCGGTGCACCCCTGCGGCCGGAATTCGCCGCCTGGCGTTATGGTGACCAGTTCGGCCGGCGCAGACGGCGCCAGATGCTGATCGCGGGAGGAGGGCTCGGCGCGTTCGGCGCATTGATCGCCGGCGGAGCCGTAGCGGGGGTGAGCATCGCTGCGTTTGGCGGCCTTATCATGAACGGCGTCAGCTCCATTGTGAACGGAAGCCCTGATCAGATTATCGCTCGCCTGCGGACGGATTCTTCAGGTACAGTTGCTGTGCGACGCAGACACCTCGCCGAAACGCAGCTCATCAGGGGTATCGATTCGCCGATTGCACTCGATCTTCGCTTCAAGGGGGGCGAAACGCACGTGGAAGGTGCTGAGGCCCTGCGAATCGCAGGGCAGCTCATGCCACACGTGAACCGGTTCGGCGCCAAGCCCGAGATCGTAAAGTCCGCCGTCGGCATGCTCGATAGGTCCGGGGGCACTGAGGCCTATCTCGAACGCCTCAGCAGGTACGCTCCGGCCGCCACGCACGTGGTGTTCAAACCGAATTCCAGGAAACGGCGACCGCAGCAGTCAGGCTGGACGCAGGCGTACACCAGCGGCCTGTTCGGCCTGAGATACGAGGATCGCCTGGCCCTCGAGATGGCTCTGCACGAGGACGTTGAGATGCGTGCGCTGCAGGGCGAGCTGCACGGCCTGGAACGCGCCTGGCGCGATGCGGAAGAGATCGCGGCGATCGCCGACGGGATCCTGACACCATCGCCGGTCCAGTCTGCGCTGAACAAGCTCCGGCGTCTCACTCAATGAAGGCACGGCGAACGGTACAGCATTGAAGCGTCTTGCGTGGGAGTTCACGACGTCCGGAGTTATCCTGCTCTGCGTGGGAGCCGTCCTCGGCGGCTTTGGCCTCGGCCTCTATGCTGCGGTACCCGATCGCGAGCAGCTCGCTGTGTGGCTCCTTCCAGGGTGGGGGACACTGATCGTTGCCCTGCTGCTCTCGGTACGCACCCCGGAAGAATCGCCGGCATCGGCACGTGAAGGCGCGGATCGTGACACTGGCGACCTCTGACGGCGGCGCGGCGGCGGCGCGCCGTTTGATCCATGCAGCTCTTCTTCTTGATCGGTGGCTCCGCTCGCTCGATTGAGTAACCTTGACACTCAGCCGATCGAAACGACGACCCGACGCTACAGTAGTGTGTCTGGCATGAACGCTCCGGATTCCGGTGAAACGCTCTTCCTGCCGGACGAAGGTCGACGCGCGCACGCGACCGGCCTGCCGTCGGACGTCGTCGAACAGTCGGCGCGCCGACTGCGCATCCTCGCGCTGCTCTACGCGATCGTCTTCTTCCTGTCCGGGTTCTTCCCCTCGTTGCTGAGTCGCTCAGACAGAGCGGATCTGTTCTCGAGTTTCACTGTGTGGGGGCCCGGAGCGATCTCCATCGCCGTCGCCCTCGTCGTTGCCGTCCTGTCCAGAAGTCCGCCCGTACCGCTCCGTCTGATCGGTTACATCGGTCTCGGATTCCAGGTGGCCAGCAGCTTCGGCATCGCGGCCGCAGAGTTCCTGAGTCCGAATGTGATCGACGTCAACGCGCGCTGGGTCGGACTCTCATGGGTGGCCCCCTGGTCGCTTCTGTTCACAATCGTGGTTCCGGGTCCGCCGCGACGGACAGTCATCGCGACGCTGGCATCGGTCAGCGCGGTCCCGATCGTGATCGGTTACGTCCTCGCCACCAGCCCGGAACTCGGGTTGGGCCCATCACGCTTCTTCTTCGGGCTCGTCTTCCCGTATCTTCTGGTTGCTGTAATGGCGTATGTCGGCTCTCGCGTCATTTACGCACTCGGCAGGGAAGTGACGCGCGCGCGTGAACTGGGAGGCTACCGCCTCGTCGAGCGGCTCGGCGCCGGAGGCATGGGTGAAGTGTGGCGCGCCGAACACTACCTGCTGGCGCGGCCCGCAGCCATCAAGCTCGTGCGGCACGAGCTCCCCGACTCGTCCGACACCATCCCGAAGCGGCAGCTGCAGGAACGGTTCCGGCGCGAGGCCGAAGCGACGGCGTCGCTGCGCTCACCGCACACGATCGAGCTCTACGATTTCGGGCTGGCGAACGATGGTACGTTCTACTACGTGATGGAGTTGCTGGACGGCTTCGATCTGGGACGCCTCGTCGAGCAGTTCGGACCCGTGCCGCCGGAGCGGGCGATCCACATGCTGATCCAGGTGTGCCACTCGCTCGGCGAGGCACACGACCGCGGGCTGGTCCACCGCGATATCAAACCCGCCAACATCGTCGCCTGCCGCTACGGCCGTGAAGTAGACTTCGTGAAGGTGCTCGACTTCGGCATGGTAAAGTCCCGCGGCGACAGTGCGCACGCCGGGATGCAGCTCACGCGCGCTCACGCCGTCTGGGGCACGCCGGCGTACATTTCACCCGAGCAGGTGCTTGGCAACCGGCCGCTCGACGCGTGCACCGACCTCTACGCCGTTGGCTGTGTGGCGTACTGGCTGGTCACCGGCAGGCTGGTGTTCAAGGGCCGGACTACCATGGAGACAATGATGCAGCACGCACATGCGGAACCGGTACCGCCGTCGACGAGATCGGCGATGGAGATTCCCTCCGCGCTCGATCATCTGATACTGGCATGCCTCGCCAAGAGCCCCGACGACCGCCCAGGCTCGGCCGATGCGCTGGCCGAGGCGCTCGGTGCCATCCCGACACGCACCGCATGGACGTCGCGTCGCGCTCGCGAATGGTGGGACCGGCATTCCCCGCCGGAGTCGTGATGCTTCAACTCAATCGTAAGGTACGAGAGGGTCAATTGCCGTGCCGCAACGAGAACTCTTGAAACACGGGAGATACTTTCATGGCATTCGGAACGCTCGATCGCCTCGTGATCATGATGGTCCCGATGACACTCATCGTGTGTGTGACGGCCGTGATGATCCTTCGCCCTCTCACGAAGCAGCTCGGCCAGATACTCGCGGAGCTCCAGGTGCAGCGCGGGCGCGGAGCGGCGCGGGATGACATCGACCGGTTGGTCTCGAGCGTGACGCAGCTGCAGGACAGGCTGGAGACATTGGAGCGTGACGCGGAGTTCGACCGCGCCCTGCGCTCTCCTGCACCGGATCAGACGCGCTGACGTGGCGGTATACGATGGGCGCTGGCAACGCCAGCTACAGGAATGAATCACGAGCAACGCGCTGTGAATGCTCAGCCACCCACCCGCGGAGAACTTATGCCTCAGTTCATTGGCAGCCGCCTCCTCCGGCCGGGGATACCACTGGCCGTCCTGGTCGGTCTTGCGAGCAACATGCTGCTTCGTGATGTGGTCGGTTCGGTCATTGCTGACTACGCTGGCTTTGCGCTCACCGTCGCAGTAGTCACATGGTTCGTTGCGGAGCCGGAACGCGACCGGCCGGGTTTCTCAATCGCCCTGTGCGCAGCAGCCGGCCTGTGCAGCGTTGCCGTGCTGTACGCGATCCGTCAGATCCCGATGTGAATCAACGCGCCCTCGATGCCCGGCGGCACATGCCGGTGTACACCCGGAGCTATACGCCCGGGACCTGCCTTCGTTAGATACAAGCCAGCGTTTCAATCACTCGGACAGGGCGAGGCCGGAATGACTCATCACGATGCGGGCGGCGGAGTGGTGTCGGTGTTCTTCTCCGTGCTGCTTCTGTTCGGAGGTGCTGCCATCGGCAGCGCCCAGGTGCCGGGCTCAGCAAACTCCCGGATCAGCCTGCCGATTTCCTGCTCGGCTGAGGCTCAACGCGAGTTCACCCGGGGTGTCACCCTGTTGCACCACATGACGTATCCCCGTGCGCGTGAAGCCTTCGAGGGCGTGCTCAAGGTGGACCCTCGGTGCGCGATGGGTCATTGGGGTCTTGCGATGACGCTGTTTCAGCCATTGTGGCCGACGCGTCCGACGCCCGCGGACCTTCAGCGGGGCTGGGAGGCAACCCGGTCTGCCGGTGCCGCTTCCGGCCTGAGTCCAACGGAACGACTCATGGTCGATGCCGCAACGGAGTTCTTCCGGGATCCTGGCTCTACAGACTACTGGGTCCGCATCCGACGTTGGGAAGACGCGATGGCTCGAGCATACGCGGCTTTCCCTCGCGATCATGAGGTCGCGACGTTCTATGCGCTGGCGCACCTGGCCGCGGCGCCCCAGGACTCGGTGCTCGAGCATTCGAGCCGCGCCGCGGAGATTCTGTTGCAGGTATACGCCGAGGACCCGGATCATCCGGGCGCAATGCATTACCTCGTGCACGCCAACGATGCACCCGGTCGCGAAGGCATATCACTGGATGTCACGCGCAAATACGAGTCGTCCGCGCCGAGTAATCCCCACGCACTCCACATGCCGACCCACATTCACACGCGGCTCGGTGACTGGGAGGCCGTTATCACCGGCAACAGGCTCGCGGCGGAGGCGGCGCTGGCGCACCCCGCGGGCGACAGCGGACAGTTCATATGGGATGAGTTTCCCCATGCCGTGGAGTATCTGATCTATGCATTCCTTCAGCAGGGGCAGGATGACAGCGCATCGGCTGAGCTGAATCGCCTGAGGGAGGCCGGTCCTTTGCAGCCGTCGTTCAAGACCGCATTCCACATGGCATCAACGCGTGCGCGGTATGTGCTGGAGCGGCGCGCGTGGGAGGAGGCGGTGGCGCTTTCACCGCGTGAGCCCGCGGCATTGGACTGGGACCGTTTTGCATGGCCGGAAGCCATCACCTGGTATGCGAGAGGTCTCGGCGCCGCTCATCTTGGTCAACGGGACGAGCTTCAAGCCTCCGAAGAGCGCCTGGGCGTGCTCGAGGGAGTGGCACGGGAAAGCGGCGAGTCGTTGTTCGCAGCCAACATTCAAACACTTCGTCTTGAAGTGCAGGCATGGCGCGCCCACACGGAGGGAGACGGCATCTCCAGTGTCGACCTTCTGATGCGCGCGGCTGAGCTCGAGGTGGCCACTCCCAAGCATGCCGTCACACCCGCACCCACGCTTCCCGCATTCGAACTGTTGGGAGACCTGTTCATGGAACAGGGCCGGCCCGCTGATGCGCTCGCGTCATACATCCGTTCTCTGCAGCATCACCCGCTGCGCCTCAACAGCCTTCTCGGAGCGGCTCGAGCCGCCGCGGCTTCCGGCAACGAGACCGTTGCCAGGCTCTACTACGAGCAGTTGCTCGAAACCGCCGGCAGCGGCACCCGGCACGAGGCGGTCGACGAAGCAAGGACATATCTTCGACGATGACTGCCCGACGCCCGGACGCCGGCAGCGCAGCTTCAACGACACGCTGCTTTCATTCTGCAGGGGTTAACCGATGTCCAGACGATTGACTGTCGTCCTGTTCACGATCGCGGGCCTTCTCTTCCTGCTGGCCGGACTCATTGACGCAGTTCGGGGGAACGGGCTGAATGTGGTCTACTTCGTTCTCGGCATCGCCTTCGTCGTTATCGGCGCGTCGTTCGGGACGACGCGGGAAGAATCGAAGGACTAGACAGGGGCTCGACGCGGCGACCGTCGGCGCCGGGCGCAAGCCGCTCTGCTGCTCTCTTCATTCGGGCTGTGCATCGCATTCAACGTGATCTTTCTGCGATCCTTCTGATCGGAGGCTGCCGATGACACGCGTGACTGCATCACCATGCATGTGTGTCGCTGTCGCCCTCGCGGCCGCGGGCTGTGGACGAACATCAACGGACGTGATCCCCGAACGGGTCAGCTGCGCGGAATGCGAGATCGTCATCGAAGATGTCGCCGTGATCGGCGATACAACTGACGACCGCTCGCTTGCAGGGCGCCCGTTTGCAGTGTGGCAGGATGAGACGGGGCGATACTTCATCAATGTGCTCGACGCATTCCCGATGGTGTACCACCCCGACACCGGCGTGCTGGATGACTTCGGACGGCAGGGCGGCGGGCCCGGAGAGTTTCGGCACCCGACCATTCGGGCGCTCCTCCCCGGCGACTCTCTCCTGGTCACTGACGGCGTCACCTACCATGTGGTTGCTCCGGACCTCACGGTCGCGCGCTCTGTCACGGTAGGAGCTGATCTGCCCTCGATAGCTGTGGTCGACTGGCCGGGTCGCGTGACCGCGACGGGTCACAGCTTCGATCGCGCGAGCGGGATGATACAGTGGTTTGCTGCCGAGTACGACATGTCCGGCGAAGCCGTCCAGGTGCGCGACACGCTGCTGATGAGCGAGATGATATCGGGTGGCGATGCGAGCTGGATCAGTGCGATCCGAATGCTGGGCGAGGTTGCCGATGATGGCGGCGTGTGGATCTCCGATTACAACACCTATCGCCTGGTTCAGTACAGGGACGGCGAGCCGGTAGACTCCATCATGCGGCGTCCCGACTGGTTCCCTGGAGGCGAGCCGGCGCGCCTGGGCAGCCCGACCGAGCCAACTACCCCGCACATGCTCGGGAGCTGGATGGATGAGGGAGGACTGCTCTGGGTGCTCGCGTCGCAGCCCCGGCTGGATACGAGGGACGTCTGGAAGGACATGCCCTCCTTCGAGGGAGCGCGCGAGGTACGGGTCGCCTCGCTGCCGGCCGACTACAAGCTGAACAGGACCGTCGTCGAAGTGATCGATCTGACAGAGCGTCGCGTCCTGACCCGCCACACCTTCGATGGCTATATCATCGATATACTGCCGGACCAGCGACTCGCATCGTTTGTGGAAACGGAAGACGGAGTTCCCGTCCTCCGGATCCACGAGGTCTCGCTACGCCGCGAGGGGAACTGATCACGAATCGAACCTTGCCGTCAGTTCCAGTTATCGATCTTCAGATCGTCAGGTGAAGGACTGCCCTCGCCATTTTCCACCAGCGCCCTGAGGCTCAGAAGGAACGTCGCCCACTTCATGCTGCAGTGCGCCATGAACTCGACCGCCTCGCGCCAGTTGCGGTGGCCGAACAGGAGTATCGTGAAATCCCCCTGCTGCGAGAGGCTGAACGTTACGTCGGTGCCGATCCACTCTGGCGGTCCGGCCGTCACCCGCCAACGTACCGCCTCTTCAGGGCTCAGCTCGAGCACCTCGAGATCCATCTCCCCCTTCACGACGCCGTCGTCACGAAAACACACGTGGATGGTGGCTCCCGCGCTCGCGTCGCCCGTCGTGTCCTTCGTCCACCAGCCCGCTACTCCGTCGACGGACGCGACCGCGCGGTAGACTTCCGCGACGGGCGCCCTGATACCGATCCGGTGAATGATGTCGACCATGTGCAGATCCTCCGCGTGAAAGTACCGTCGCAATACTTGCATGAAGATAGTATTGTTTGCTTGCGTCACGCAAGTAGCCCCGTTAGCATCGAGGCATGCTCGGAAGAACCTATGACCGGGAAGTCTGCTCGGCGGCGCGAGCCCTGGAGGTGGTGGGCGAGCGCTGGAGCCTGCTGATCCTCAGGAACGCGGCGTTTGCGGGTGTAACCCGGTTCACGGATTTTCAGCAGCGTCTGGGAATTGCGCCGAACGTCCTGGCTGCGCGGCTCGAGCTGTTCGTCGCGGAAGGACTGATGATGGTATCACCGGCTCCAACGGGGTACGGTGAGTACCAACTCACGGAGAAGGGGCTCGATATCAAGCCGGTTATCATCGCCCTTACCGAATGGGGAGACCGGTGGGCGGCACCCGAAGGGCCGCCGATCGAGTACCAACACGAATCATGCGGCGGTCACGTCCGGTCCGTTCTGCGCTGCGATCACTGCGAATCGGAGCTGGACGTGGAGGATGTGATTGCCCGGCCAACGGAGGTGATGGCCCGGGCATTGGGGCGCCGCCGCCCGAAGTCGAAGGGGAAAGGCAACCCGGTGAGCCGGGGATCGTAGGCGCTGGTTGTGGACGTGCTCGCGGGCTCGAGCTCGCGTTGGAACGGGACTGAATCGGTCAAAGCGTGAGGCCGGCTCGCTCGGAAGCTTCGCTGGATCCGACGGAGGACTGCTCACCGTCCTTGTGGACCTGGTGCAGGCGGAAGAAAACTTCGCGCGGTTCGCGAGCCGCAGCCAGGCAGAAGTGCAGAGGCGGGCGATCGCCTTGCTCGATGAGGTGGAGGCGCGGATGACTCCGTGAGCTCCGCCCGGATTCAGAGCAGCAGCGCAGCCGACCCCAGCACGAAGATGACGATCCCCGCGGCCACCTTCGTCGCGGCCGCCCACATGCGGCCGATCAGCACGCCCCAGCCCACGCGCGCGGCTGAATCGAACCGCTTCGTCTCGTAGAGCGTCGCGGCCATCGCGCCGGCGAACGTCCCGAGGAAGCCGGCGATCAGGGAGCCGATGATCGGGATCGGCATGCCGATGATCACACCGGCCACTCCACCGAATATCGCGCCCCAGAACGCGAGCCGGGAACCGCCGTAGCGGACGTTCAGCTTCTGTACGATCAGGAACTCGAGCAGCTCCGCCGCGAGTGCGATGACCAGGCAGGTCACGATGACGAGGACGCCGACATCGCCCGCGATCGCGCCAATGGCGAGCACACCGACCATGACCCACAGCCCGGGAACGCCGAGCGGAGTCAGGAACAGCGCGACCCCCATGATCAGTACGCCCAGTATCGACAGCATTCAGGTCCTCTCTCCGGCACTCGCCTGGTACGTCAGGTTCGTCGCGCGCCGCTCAATGCCTGCTCTTCCGCACTGCGGGCCCGCTGCAATTCCACCTGCCGGTCTCCCGTGATCAGGCGGATGCCGCGGTGATACGTCAGGTATGCCCACGCCCACTGCATCATCACCAGCACGCGGTTGCGGAAGCCGATCAGATACATGATGTGCACCACCACCCAGATCATCCACGCGATGAACCCGGACAGCTTGACGCCGCCGATCCGGGCGACCGCGGCCGCACGGCCGATCGTCGCGAGATCGCCCTTGTCGACGTAATGGAAGCTAGCGCGCGGCTTCTGCTCGAGATCACGCAGGATCTGACGCGCCGCGTGCTTTCCCATCTGCATCGCGCCCTGGGCGACACCCGGCACCGGCGACCCGTCCTCCCGCTTCAGTGACGCCAGGTCACCGGCGACGAACACTTCCGGATGGCCCGGCACCGAGCAGTCCGGCCGCACCAGCACGCGACCGGCCTTGTCGGTCTCTACGCCGAGCCGCGCACCCAGTTTCGACGCCGAGACGCCCGCCGCCCAGAACACGTTCTCCGCGTCGATCCGTTCATCCCCGATGTTGACGTGGTCACCGCCTATATCCGTCACCATCGCTCCCGTGCGCACCTCCACGCCCAGCTTCTCCAGCTGCCGCTGCGCCTTTGCCGACAGCTCCGGCGGATACGTCGGCAGCACCCGGTTCACTCCCTCCAGCAGCAGAATGCGCGTCGCCTTCGTGTCGATCGCACGGAAATCCTGCGGCATCACCTGACGCGCGATCTCCGCCATCGCACCCGCCAGCTCTACACCGGTCGGACCCGCACCAACGATCACGAACGTCAGCAGCCGCCGCCGCGCCGCCGCATCCGCCTCGCGCTCCGCCGACTCGAACGCGAGCAGGAACCGGCGTCGCAACTCCGTCGCGTCATCAATCGTCTTGAGGCCGGGCGCGTGGACCGCCCATTCGTCATGACCGAAATAGGCGTGCGTCGCACCCGTGGCCAGAATCAGATAGTCGTAGTGCGCGACCGTTCCATCCTCCAGCCGCACTTCTCGCGCGGCCGTGTCCACATCCGCTACCTCGCCCATCCAGACCTGCGTGTTCGCCTGGCCACGCAGGATCGTCCGGATCGGACTCGCAATGTCCGCTGGCGACAGCGAGGCCGTCGCCACCTGGTACAGCAGCGGCTGGAACAGGTGGAAATTCCGACGGTCGATCACCGTGACCCGTACCGGCGCCTTCCGCAGCGCGCGCGCCGCATCGAGACCCGCGAACCCACCGCCGACTATCACTACATGAGGTGTATCACCCATCGCTCCCCTCCCCGCTTGAACGTCATCTCCGCATACTACCCCCGACGCCCCGGAAATGCAGGAATCTGGTGGACGTGGGCGTTGCGGCCGGAGCTCGCAGAGCGGCTGGGGCAGCGGGGCGGCAGTGGGCGGAGGCGGCAGCGGGGGCGGAGACGGCAGCGGGGGCGGAGACGGCGGCGGGGCGGAGGCGGCGGCGGGGCGCGCAGGCGGCGGCGGGGCGCGCAGGCGGCGGCCGGGCGCCCCAAGCGCTTCCAATCCTCCATTGGGTGCGTGCGCATCGCCTCAGTGGACGATTCGCCGCGCATCGGACACTCAATCCTCCATCGGCCGCGCCAGCGGCTCCCTTAATGGTAAGTTGAGCGCGCCACGCGCGCTCAATCCTCCATTCGCAGAAATCGAGGCCGCGGAATGGAAGATTGGCGACCCCTCGCAGACCGCGGCGCCCAGACGATCAGCGACCCTCGCAGACCGCGGCGCCCAGACGATCAGCGACCCTCGCACAGCGCGGCGCTCAGACGATGAGCGACCCCCTCACACAGCGCGGCGCTCAGACGATTCGCGCCCCCTCGCACAGCGCGCGCGACGACTCGCCACCCCTCGCACAGCGCGGCGCTCTGACGATCAGCGACCCCTCGCACAGCGCACGCGTCGCTCAGCGACCCCCCGCAGAGCGCTCTCAGTTCGCCGGCTTCGCCACGACGCTCGGGTTGCCGTCGCTCACGTACCGGTTCTTCTCGCGGTCCAGCCGATCGAGCGTATTCACCAGCTCATTGCCGAACACCTGCACTCGGCGCACGTGCATGCCGTCGAATTCCGGATCGTGCGGACTGCGTGCGGGTCCGCCGGCGACCAGCAGAACGATGTCGTGCTCGTACGTGGTGGTCCTGCCGGTCGCGGGATCCGTCCAGGAGCCGCGTCGCGCCAGCTCGGTGTTCTTCGGCCACTCGCCGAGCGGCAGCGCGAACGATCCGATGCGGTAGCCGGGGACGGCGGAATCGACAGCGAGCTGGAGCCGCGCGATCTGTTCCTGTACGAACGTCCCGTCGTCGTACTTCGACAGCGTCGCGTGCCACAGCGTGTGGTTGCACAGCTCGAAGCCCTGCTCGGCGAGGAACTTCACCTTGCGGTGGCGCCACTCGGTCTTCTGACCGGCGATGTCCTTGTTGCCGAAGAACGCGCGACCGGCTTCCGCTCCGGAGAGCATGCAGAACACGGCCTTGTTCTCCCAGCCGTCGTGCTCCTTCGCGAAGTCGAGCCAAATGCCGACTGCACTGCGCGGATCGATGCGCAGCTCGCCGTTCTGCTCGATGTAGCTGAACTGACCGGGCGATGCGTCATCGAACGTGAAGACTACGGGCGAAGTCCCGGCCGGCAGATCGATCTTCCTGGCGGCGACATCGCGCAGCGACACGGGGCGATAGCCGCGGCTGTAGAGCAGCTCGAGATCGCGCCGGAAGTTCTCCGGCGTGCGCGTCCACCGGCCTTCCTCAGCGCCGATCAGGTGGTATTCGACGACGGGAAAACGCCCGAGCTCGTTCGGCGGCAGGTCCGTGCGCGGGCCGTCATCAGTGCGTGTCGCAGCGCGTGTTCCGACCGCTGGGCTTCCGCCGGAGGCGTCATTGACCCGCGCAGAATCATCCGGCGCAGTGGCATCTGCCGCCGCTGCATCCGCCGCGGGGGCATTGCCTGCGCGCAACGTGTCCGTCACCGCTGCGCTCTGCTGCGTTCCGTCCGATCCGCATGCCGCGAGAACCCCTGCAAGTACAATCAGCCAGCTGCGCATTATCGACTCGTCATGTGATGCTGTGATACCGGGTATCATAACGAAAACGGCACGCCCTCATCCGGACAAGTCCCCTCCCGCGCTCGCTGACAGCGGCGAACCACCCCGGTCAGTTGCCGCCGTTCCCGCGTGCGCGTGCGAGTGCGCGTCCGCGTGCGATCCGTTCCCACCGCGTCAGGCCCGACCGCGGAGGTGGTGACAAGAAAAACGGGCGGCCGAAGCCGCCCGTTTCCCAAGACCAGGCCCGCGCGTCGCTCAGCGATCGCGACCGACCTCGGCTTCCCGGTTGATGCGGCTCTCGGCGAGCTTCGTCAGGCGCTCGTCCGTCTGACCTTCCTCCTCGAGCGTGCGCTGGAGCAGCTCGACGTGGTTGTTGAACCCGAGCTGCCGCGCATACGTGCGCGCCGTGCCGTAGCCGGCGATCTCGTAGTGCTCGACCCGCTGCGCGGCGCCGATCAGCGCGGCATCGCGGACGTCGGGATCCGCGTCCTCCTTCAGGATCTCCTCGCCTTCCTCGATCAGGCCCTCCATGCCCTTGCACTTCTTGTTGCCGGGGTTCTGCTTGAGGTCGTCGAAGATCGTGTCGAGGCGGCGGACCTGCTCCTCCGTCATCGTCCTGTGCTCCTCGAACGCCTTGCGCAGCTCCTGGTGGTTGGCCTTCTCCGCCATCTTCGGCAGCGCCTCGAGAATCTGCTTCTCCGCGCTGTAGAGATCCTTGAGCTCGTGGAGATAGAGATCCTGCATTGATTCCATCGACATATGAATGCTCCTGATTCCGGGGATTCGTTGAATCGCGTCCTCCGGAAGTGCAATTCGAGTGCCTCCAAAACAAAGCCGGCGCACCTCAGGAGGCGCGCCGGCAGGCTGTCATTCAGGACTCGGAATGTCAGGAGTCGTCGGCGCCGGATGCGACGGCGGGAACCGTGATGGTCTGCCCTGCGACGATACGCGTGCCGCTCAGGCTGTTCAGGTCCTTGAGCGTATCGACCGTCGTGTTGTGGCGACGCGCGATCGACCACAGCGAGTCGCCACGGTTCACGCGGTAGGTCTCCAGCTCCATCTCGGACCCCGCGTCGGAATCAGCGGCGACGTTCGCCGTCACCAGGCGCTTCGGACCCGGCTCATCGCCGCCGAGCGCAGCATCCAGCTGCTCCTGGAGGTCCGCCGCGTCATCGGCCTCCCCGACAGTCGCCACCTGCGCGGGTGCGGCCGCCGGCTTCGGACCGGCCTGCTTCGCCTGCGCGGATGCGACCTTCACGGCCGATGGGCCGGCGATCTTCGTCACATAACGCGTATAGGGATCAGGGAACAGCGCGACGTGATAGTGCGGTGGACGGCGTTCGCGCGTCGCGTCCAGCACGCCCTGCTTCTCCAGCGACAGCAGCGTCTTCTCCAGCCAGCGGACGCATGCGGATTTCCGGCTGATACGCAGATCGACGGCCATGCCCGCCGGATGGACCGACAGGTCAGAGGCGTTGCGCGGCTGCTCGAGGACGGGGCGCGTCAGACTCGTCACCACCAGCTTCTCGCCGCACGCCGATCTGTACTGCGACGCCAGCCGCTCCACGAACAGTCGCACCGCGGGCCGCGCATACGGATGCGACACGCCCGCGAGCTCATAATCGGAGTTGCCGGCCAGATGCTCGAGATAACCCGACGAGACGAATCGGCGCACCTGTGAGGACGTCCGCAGGAACGTGTAGTCGTGCTGCTGTGCGATGCGATTCTGCCGCTGCATGGTGGTCGTCGATCCGCGCATCGTCTGCGCCTCGGCGGCGCTTCCTGCGGACAGGACCAGAACGGCCGCGATCGCGGCTGCTGAAGCTCGTTCCATGACTCAGAGACTTCGTCTGCAATGACGATTCCGGTGGCAGTGCATGACCCGGGGAGGAGTCGCACCGACACCTGATTGAACTGCTCGAACGCAGACGGGGGGAACCGCCGCGCCAGGGCCGTCCGTCGGCCCCTTCATTCTCGGTCTCACCTATATAGACATAACCTCCTGCCGCGTCAACCATTATCTCCGCTATGCCGCTTGCCCGCCCCGCCCGAGTTTCGAAACGTACCGTTTCCCGGTACCATTCGCGCCATGCCGCCACCCGACGACAACCGCAGCCGATTCGCGCTCGCGCTCCGCGCCCTCCGACACCGGAACTTCCGGTTGTTCACCATGGGCCAGTCGCTCTCGCTGATCGGCACGTGGATGCAGCAGGTGGCGATCGGCTGGCTCGTCTACCGCCTCACCGGCTCCGCCTTCCTGCTCGGGCTGGTCGGCTTCGTGGCGCAGGGGCCCGGCTTCGTGCTGGCGCCGTTCGCGGGCGAGCTGGCGGACCGGTACAGCCGGCACCGGATCGTGATCATCACGCAGATGGTGATGATGGTGCAGGCGCTGGTGCTCGGGACGCTCGTCCTCACGGACCATGTGACCGTCGGCTGGATCCTGGTGCTCATGGGGGTGCTGGGCGCGGCAACCGGCTTCGACATTCCGGCGCGGCAGTCGTTCCTGATCGAGATGGTCGGGGACCGGGAGGACCTGCCGAACGCCATCGCGTTGAACTCATCGATCTTCAACGCGGCGCGGCTGGTCGGGCCGGCTGCGGCAGGCTTCGCGATCGCGGCAGTAGGCGAGGGCTGGGTAATCCTGCTGAACGGGGTGAGCTACATCTTCGTGCTGGCGGGACTGTTCGCGATGCGGCTGAAGCCGCGGCCCCGACATCGCGGCCGCGGCGCTGTGCTGCGTCGGGTGCGGGAGGGGTTCCGCTACGCATACGGTTTCCAGCCGATCCGTGCGATCCTCGGTCTGGTGGCGTTCGTCAGCCTGGTCGCGGTGCCGTTCAGCATCCTGCTGCCTGTCGTTGCGACGGACGTGCTCGGCGGCGGACCGCAGACGCTCGGCATCCTGATGGCGGCGATGGGTTTCGGTGCACTCTCCGGCGCGCTTTTCCTCGCCTCGCGCCGCACCGTCGTGGGGCTCGGGCGGCTGATCGTCATCTCGGCGACCCTGTTCGGCACCTCGCTCGTGCTGTTCTCGTTCGCGCGCACGCTCACCGTCGCGCTGCCGCTGCTCGTGCTCGCGGGCTTCGGCATGATGACGCAGATGGCGTCGAGCAACACCGTGCTCCAGACGCTGGTCGACGACGACAAGCGCGGCCGGGTCATGAGCCTGTACACCATGGCCTTCACCGGCACCGCGCCGCTCGGCAGCCTCCTGATCGGCTGGGTCGCCGCGCGGGTCGGTGCGCCGGCCGCGATCGGGATCGGCGGCGGGCTCAGCCTGTGCGCCTCGCTGTTCTTCGGCTCCCGGCTGCCGATCCTGCGCGGGATCGTCCGCCCCATATACGCGCGCATGGGCATACTGCCCGAGGTCGCGCGCGGGATCCAGGCCGCGACCCACCAGGCGACGCCGGAGAGCGACGACGATATTGAGGAGGACGGCGACGTCGGCGCCGGAGCCTGAGGACGGCAGCGGGGCCCGGGCGTGCGACAGCGCCCACCGGGACAGCCACCCATGGCCGGAAACCGCGGCCGGTGGCCGCATTGCTGCCGGCCGCCGCAGACATTAGCTTCCGCGATTCCTGAGAGTCCGCCGGAACCTGTGCCCCGCAAGAGGTTACGAAATGCGGCCGTGCAAGATATGGCCCGCACGAATGACGCTCACACCGCCGTCCACCGGGCGCATCGCGCCAATTTACTCGGAGGCTCGACCGATGAAGCAAACAGGGAGAATCAACCTGGTCCTCCTCCTGCTCCTGCTGATGCCCGGGATCGCGTTCGCGCAGCGCGACACGAAGGAGACGCGGGAAGCGAGCAAGTATATCGGGCTCGCGATGACCAAGCAGGAGCCCGCGGAACAGGCGGACATGTACCGGCAGGCGATGGAGCATCTGCGGCCGGCGATGACGTCCGATGCGGAGAACGCGAAGGTGTGGCTGCTGGCGGGTACCGCACTGGCCGCGCTGGGCGAGATCGAGGAGGCCGACCAGGCATTCATCCGCGCGCAGCAGCTGAACCCCGAGTACGCCGACCAGATCATGGCGGAGCGGGAGTCGGCCTGGGTGGTCGCGTTCAACGAGGGCATCCAGCTGATGGACCAGCAGCAGTACCCGGAGGCGATCGCCGCGCTCGAGGCCGCACAGAGCATTTATACAATGCGTCCCGAGGCGCTGATGAATCTGGGCGCTCTCTATGCGAACGCGGGCGAGCACATGAAGGCCGAGCAGGCGCTCCGCGAGGCGATCGAAGCGACGCACGGCCCGCTGTTCGAGCAGCTCGAGCCGGAGCAGCAGGCGGAGTGGGTGCGCTTCCGTTCGATGGCGCAGACCAACATCGGCCAGATCCAGGCGCAGCAGGGGATCGAGAGCTTCGAGGCGGAGCAGTTCGACTCGGCCGCGGCGCGCTTCCTCCGTGCTGCTGAGACCAACCCGCAGGCGCGCGACTACTGGTTCAACTACGGCCAGGCCCTGTGGGCCATGACGACGCCGCTGGAGGAATCACTGGCGACGGCGACGGCGGCCGACTCGGCGCGCATCGGTGCGCAGCTGACGGAACTGTACGGGAAGATCCAGGCGGCCGCTCAGAAGTCGCGCGAATTCGACCCGAACAACGAAGTGCTCTACCTGATGGAGGCACGCACGCACCGCATGGGCGGCGACTTCAGCGGTGATGAGGCGAAGAAGGAGGCCGGTCACCAGGCGGCGCTCAAGCTGCTCGAGGCGCACGATGCGCTCACGGTCCTGGTCGATGAGGTCGCCGCGCTGCCGGATGCGGAAGGCAACATCCAGATCCGCGGCGTGGTCAAGAACGTGAAGGGCACCGAGGGCTCGAACGTCACGCTGCGCTTCACGCTACTCGACAGCGACGGCGCGGCCGTCGGCCAGCAGGACATTACCGTCACGCTCCCGGCTGCGGACATGAGCGTGCCGTTCGAGGCGACGACCACGGCGGAGGGCGAGGTCGCCGGCTGGAAGTACGTGGTCAGCTAGACTCCGGCAGTCGCGCCTGCGCGATGAACTGCCCGTAAACGAAGTCGGGAGCGGGATCGTGTTCGAGTGCGGGATCGGGTTACAGACGTTGTTCCCGATCCCGATCCCGGACACGATCCCGCTCCCGACTTCGTTTTACATGCGTACCCGCAGGCCGACCATGGCGAATGCGTCGTGCTGGCCGAAGGAGTTGTCGTCGTTGCGTGTGATGTAGTCGGTGACCTCGGCCATGATGCCGAACCGGCCGAACATCAGGTCCGCGCCCACACCCGCGTGTACGGCCAGGTCCGTCTTGTCGGACGGCAGCGGGTTGGTGCTCACGCCCTCATCGTCGTACGAGAAATCCTGGCGCTTGAGGCCGAGTCCGCCGAGCAGGTACGGCTGCACGAACAGCCGCGGCAGCGGCCGGATTACGAGGTCCGCGGCAGCAGCCAGGACGGAGCCATCGCCGATCTCGTCCTCGCCGCTCACTCCATCGTCGGAGATCGTCGCGCCCGTGGCGTACGCGACGCTGCCACGCAGCCAGCCCAGCTCGATGTTCAGGCCCAGGCCGAGCGTGCCTGAACGGTCGAAGCGCGTCTGCTCCGCCTGACCTTCCAGGTCCTCGAGGTCGCTGGCGGGGATGAAAACGCCGATTGACGGCGTGATGTAGACCTGCGCGGCCGCAGGCACGGCCTGCAGGGCGAGCAGCCCGCCCACGACGGCTGCTGCGAACAATGAACGCCTCATGTGCGTACTCCTTTAACAGGTTGAACGGTGCCCCTCCTACACGCACGGCTGGCGGCTGGTTTCCCGATGCGCCATTCTATGTTCGTCTGCCGGCGCGCGGCCGGCGCACCCCCGCCCCACCCATCATCGAGCCAATACGTTATGCGACTTCCTCTTGCAGCACTCCCGGCCCGCCTGGCGATCGTCGCGCTCGCTGCCGGACTCACGGCCTGCGAGTCCGCGCCCGACCTCGAGCCCGGGGCAGCCACGCCGATCGAGGTGCCCGCCGGCGCCGGCGCATCGCTGCCGCACGTGGCGGACGCGGGGGACGCGGCGCTCCTGAGCTGGGTGGAGCCCGCGGATTCCGGGCACGTTCTGCGCTTCGCGCGCTGGGACGGTGCGGCGTGGTCGGAGCCACGCGATGTCGCCGCGGGCACCGGCTGGTTCGTCAACTGGGCGGACTTCCCGTCGGTCATCTCGCTCGGCGGCGATGAGCTCGCCGCCCACTGGCTGCAGCGCAGTGCAGCGAGCACGTACGCATACGACGTGATGGTATCGCGCTCAGCAGATGGCGGCATGACGTGGACGGAACCGGTACGCCCGCATTCCGACGGTACGCCCACGGAGCACGGCTTCGTCTCCATGTTCCCGGTCACCGAAGGGGTCGGTGTCGTGTGGCTGGATGGCAGGAAGTTCGCCGAGAGCGCCGCTGCGCCCGCGACGAACGAAATGACAGTGCGGTACGCTGCGCTGCGCGACGGTGCACCTGCGGCCGAGGCGGTGCTGGACGAGCGGGCATGCGACTGCTGCCAGACGGCGATCGCGATCACCGGCCGCGGCCCGCTCATCGCCTATCGCGACCGGTCCAACGCCGAGATACGGGACATCGCCGTGACCCGCCTCGTGGACGGCGCCTGGACGGAGCCGCGGACGCTGCACGCTGACGACTGGGAGATCGATGCCTGCCCCGTGAACGGACCGCAGGCCGACGCCGACGGTGACGATGTCGTCGTCGCCTGGTTCACCGCCGCGCGCGACACGCCGCGCGTGCAGGTGGCGTTCTCCGGCGATGCCGGTGAGACGTTCGGCGCGCCCGTCCGCATCGACGGCGGCAACCCGGTCGGCCGGGTGGACGTCCTGCTGCTCGATGACACGCGCGCGCTCGTGCTGTGGCTGGAGCGCACGGCTGACGGCGGGCAGGTGACGGCCCGCATCGTTTCCGCGGACGGCCGCGCGGGCGAGCCGATGGCCGTCGCGCAGACGCTGGCGCAGCGGCCGAGCGGCTTCCCGCGGATGGGTCGCTTCGGCGACGACGTGCTGCTGGCCTGGACGGAGCCCGGAGACCCTTCACGCGTGCTCGCGGCCACGCTGGATACGGGCGGTCGATGATCCACCGGCCGGCGCCGTGAACGCGCCCGCAACTCTTCGGTGACGTTGCGACTGACCGGCATCGAGCTGAGGGAGATCAGGCTCCCGCTGCGCGACCCTTTCCGCATCTCCTCCGGTGAAGTCACGGAGCGCCGCATCCTGCTTGCGCGCGTCACCGACGTCGATGGATTCGTCGCCTGGTCGGAGTGTGTTGCCGGCGAGTATCCGAATTACAGCCCCGAGACGATCGACACGGCGTGGCTGGCGCTGCGGGAGTGGTTCGCCCCCCGGCTGTTCGGCCGCACGATCCCCGGAGCGGCGGCCGCGGATGCCGTCCTTGCCAGCGGTGTGCGGGGCCACCGGATGGCGCGCGCCACTCTGGAGATGGCCATGTGGGCGCTCGAGTCGGAGCGCGCCGGCGTGCCGCTGGCGCACGCCATCGGCGGCACTCGCGCTCACGTCGACGTCGGGATATCGATCGGCATTCAGGCGTCGCCTTCGGATCTCGTCGATCGCGCACGCGCCGCGCTCGAGGCCGGGTACCGGAAGATCAAGCTCAAGATCGCACCGGGCGCCGACATCGAGTTTGTCGCAGCCGTGCGTGACGTGCTTGGCGCCGCCGCGCCGCTCATGGTCGACGCGAACAACGCGTACACTCTCGCTGACACACCGACGCTGACACGGCTCGATGCGTTCGACCTCCTCATGATCGAGCAGCCGCTCGATCATGAGGACATCGTGAGTCATGCGGAGCTCCAGCGCTCGCTGCGCACCCCGCTCTGCCTGGATGAGTCGATCACGTCCGTCGATCGTGCCCGCGACATGATCACGCTCGGCAGCGGGCGCATCGTGAACATCAAGCCCGGCCGCGTCGGCGGTTTCACATCAGCAATCGCCATCCACGATCTGTGCGCGAGTCACGCGGTGCCCGTATGGTGTGGCGGCATGCTGGAGAGCGGGATCGGCAGGGCGTACAACGTCGCGCTGGCATCACTGCCAAACTTCAGCATTGCCGGCGACATCTCGCCGAGCTCGCGTTACTGGGAGCGCGACGTGGTGATGCCCGAGTGGACGATGGCCCGGGGCTCAATGAGCGTGCCTGCGGCACCCGGTATCGGCGTTGACGTGGATGTGGACCGGATCGACGATCTGACCGTGTGCGTCGAGGCCCTGCGCGCCGGCTGAGCGGCCGGGCTCCTGCCCAGCGGCGGGTTACCAGGTGCCGCGCTCGCCCAGCGTGTCGATGACGTTGGCGAGGCGCTGCGAAGCGTTGATCCAGTTGCGTCGCATCGCCGACTCGGCCGCGTCCGGATCGCCCGACTCGATCGCGCCGACAACCGCCTCATGCTCGGTGACGGACCGGACCATCTCATCGATCAGTGCGCTGCTGTAGATCCGGCCGTAGCGCTCGGACTGCGGCTTGATCGACTTGTGCAGCGCGAGCAGCCGCGGCCCCGCACCGAACTCAACCACGCGACGATGGAACCGCTCATCGAGCG
Organism: Longimicrobiales bacterium; assembly: GCA_035461765.1. Lineage (GTDB taxonomy): Bacteria > Gemmatimonadota > Gemmatimonadetes > Longimicrobiales > RSA9 > SH-MAG3. Next base: position 15,597 of record DATHUY010000052.1, on the reverse strand, counting down.
TGAAGACGCGATTGACGTCGTGCTCATCAGGCGTGGATGCCGTCAACAGGTCGGCGTTCAGTGCGCGCAGCTCATCGACCGCGCGCTCCCGCAGCTCGGCCGGGCGTCGTGCCGCCCCGTTGGCCGCCAGCCCTTCCACGGCCGACACCATGCCGAAGAGCTCGATCGCGTCCTCCTGCGTCAGCGGCGCCACGGCCATGCGCGACTGCTGCCCGGGGCTCGAGACCACCACGTAGCCCTCCTGCTGCAGGCGCTGGAGTGCCGCGCGGACGGGAGTGCGGCTGACACCCAGACGCGTTGCCACCGACGTCTCGATGATGCGCGAGCCCGGCGCGAGCTTGCCCGTCACGATCAGCTCGCGCAGACGGCGGTACGCGAGTGAGACACGATCGCCGCGATGAGGGGGCGACCGCATGTCGCCAGCCCCCCCGGGCCTGATTTCACTTTGCTCGGCCATCCGGTCTCCGTCAGAAAAATCGATCGGACCCCGGCAACGCCGGGGCCACCGCGCGCATGGCTGCGCACGTTCCTGTGAGGGACTGCGTTCGTGCTGGGGCTGCGACAGGTACTACGCTGCGCTACAGGGTAGAACGACGAGCCGCTCAGGGCAACAGGTGTTCACCCATCCGGGCCCGCTCAGCGGACCACAATGTCGAAATACGTGTCCGGGTACGGCTCGTTGCGCAACGTGTAATGCCACCACTCGTTCGCGTAATTATTGAAGCCGTGCTTCTCCATCGCCAGCTTCAGCAGCAGCCGGTTCCCGCCCGCCGCCGGCCCGACCGCCGGGTTCGCCGTATGGGACAGGGGGTCGAAGCAGTCATAGCCGGTTCCCATGTCGAGCGTGTTGTCGGCGAAGCGCCGCTCCGCGCGGCAGTCGGTCAGCGGCTCTCCGGTGGTGAATTGCGGCTGCGTCGCGGCCGGCAGCGCGACGATTGTGAGATCCACGGTGCTGCCGCGGCTGTGCCCGGATCGCTCTGCGATGTACCCGTCGCTGAACAGGTTGGTCTTATCGACATCGGGATAGAACTCCGCCTTCATCGCCGTGTCGCCGGGCGCGCGCGCCCACGCCACGAAGTCGTCGACAGCCCGCTGCGGGCGGTAGCAGTCATAGGTCTTGAGCGAGAGGCCCCAGGGCCGGAGCTCCGCCTGCACGGCCGCGAGTGCGCGCGCGGCCTGCGGCGTGAGCAGGCATTTCGGGGCCTCGTACCCCGTGATCGGACGACCGATGAAGTTGTGCGACCCGTGATAACGCGCCTCTACCATGATCGTCGGATCGACATCGCTGATCGAGACGAGAGGACTGCCGGCATCTCCCTGCGGTGCCGCGGCGCGCGGTGAAGCGCATGCCACCACCAGCAGGCAGACGGAGATCAGACGTGCTCGCATCATGCCAAGGTCAGCCGGCCGCCCCGCTCCCGTCAAGAGCGGGCGCCCCCCGACTCGTGCCGTTCCCGATCCCGCACACGAACACGATGCCGCTCCCGGTCCCGCATTCGTAGGGATCGGGAGGCGCACCCGGGGACTCGCAGGATCTACTCGCCGCCTCCCCTGCGCTGGCCGCGCTGTTGTGGCTGGAACGGATTGCGGATCTGTTCCGGTACCTGCTTCCATTGCTCCGGCGTCAGCACCTTCTCCGCCGCCTTCAGCGCGTCGCTGATCTCGCTGCGTGTCTTCTCGATCTCCGGCTGGAGCTCCTGGAAGATCCGGCCCTGTTCGGCGCCGGGCTGAACGTTGTCGAAACGCCGACCGAGAGCCTCGCGCCGCTGCGCCAGGCTGACCTGGAGGTCCGTCGAGATCTTCTCGATCTGTGCGATCTGCTCCGGCGTCATGCGCAGCGTATCCCTGAGCTCGAGCAGGACCGGCAGCGGATTGGCCAGCATGCGGTCGATGAATCCCACCGCGTTGAAGCTGCCACGCTGCTGCTGCTGCTGGGTCTGACGCAGCGACGCCGGCACCTTCTCCCACTGTTCCGGGCTGAGCTCGCGCTGCACCAGCGTCATGGCCTCCGCGACCTCACGCTGCGCACCGCTCAGATGCGGCTGGATCTGGAGCTGGAACTGCTGCTGGAGCTCCTGCGGATTCGGGCGACCGGCCCCCACGGAGGCTGCCACCTGCTGGAGCGCGGGCTCCAGATCGGCGCGCCTGCGCGCATGCTGCGCATCCACCGTGTCCGCGAGCAGCTGGATGCTCGTCACCTGCTCTGCGGTCATGCCGAGCGAGTCACGCAGCGCGAGCACATCCTTCACCGGATTGCGCAGTGCTGCGTCCAGGATGGAGTCGACATTCGCCGTGCCACGCATCAGTGCACCGATGTCCATGCCCGGTGCGCCGCCCATGGCCCCTCGCATCCCGCCCATGTCGCCGCCACCCATGCGCCCGCCGCCACCGAAGTCGCCGGCGAAGCCACCGCCCATGCCGCGCGTGCCGAAGCCACGGTTGTTCATCTGCGGCTGGCCGCCGATGGCGATGCGGCCGGACAGCGTGATGGAGAACGGTGTACGGAACGAGTTGGGACCGCGCCGTGTTTGTCCGAATCCTTCGTTGACCTGATAGATGAAGCTGTTCGTGACCGGGTCGAAGCCGTTCACCTCCAGCAGCGTCGCGTCCGCGCGCTGTCCGGCGCCCCAGCCCTTCAGGTCGTTCTTCCCGTTCACGAGCTGGTCGATGCCTGTGAGCATGTTGCGCGTGTCGAGGGACAGCGTGAGGCGCCGCTGGAGCGTCGGCAGATTCGGTCGCAGGCTCAGCCGCATGTCGAGCGACTCCGTCCACCCGTTGCGGCAGCTGTTGCGATCCGCGATCTGACCGAGCTGCGAGCGCAGGCAGTCCGCGATGTTCCCCGGCACGTTGCTCATGAGCCGGCTCATGCCGTCCGCGATCGCCGGATCCGTCGCGTCCGCCGGATCGAACACGAACGCGCGGTCGTTGCGCGCGCCATCTCCGTTGATGTCGCGGTTCACCATCGGCGTGAACGGTGTACCGGACGAGAGACGCGTCGTCGCCGACAGCTCGATCCATTCCGTTACAGCGTACGACGTCATGAGGTTGATGGTGTGCCGGCGATCGTTGCTCGACGTGCCCCACTCCTCCTCGTTCGGGTTACCCGCGGTCGTTGCCTGCCCGAAGGACCCCGACGCCTGATCGCGTGCGAAGCCCAGTGTGTAGTTGACGTTCAGGAACAGCTTCGGCGGCAGCTGCCCGCTGATCTGCGCGGTGATCTGATGAGCCTTCGACTCGCGCCCCGACACCACGTCGAACACGCTCCCGAACTCCGGGTTGATGCGCGACGCGCCGTAGGACACCGCGCCGCTCTGCGTCACGATGGCGCTCGGATCGCCGAAGAACGGACGGCCGTCGCCGCCGAGTGCGAACGTGTTCGCCTCATCCAGGTTGATGTCGCGATAGCCCCACAGGCCGCGACCGAGCGAGTACGTGTAACGGAAGTTGCCCGTGAAGTTCTTCGGAAGCTGCGTACGGTACCCCAGGTCCAGCCGCAGCGATGAGGGCAGCGACTGATCGGGATCGATCAGCGTGACCGTCGGCGCGCGCAGCGAGAACGGATCGCCCGCGCCCATGCCGCCATCGGCGCACATGTCCGGCACGGCACCGGGATCCTGGAGATAGAGGTCCCAGTCGGGGACGGGCGTCGCATCACCGATGCAGGTCAGACGCTGCTCGGCATTCGGCAGACCCGTCTGGCGCACGGCCGTCGAGTAGATGTTGATCGGCGAGCGACCCGCGAAGAGACCGATGCCGCCGCTCAGCGACTTGGGCGGCTCACCCTGCGCGTTCAGCCGGTAGCTGAAGCCGACGCGGGGGCTGAACCCCATCGCGTCCGGCGTGATGTCGGTGCGCCGTCCGAACGCGGCCTCCACGGCCGGGTTGTAGTCGGGCTTCTGATCGAGCCGGGAATAGTCCCAGCGCAGGCCGAGCGTAACCTCGAGCGGCATGCTGACGCGCCACGTGTCACCGACGTACAGGCCGCCGTTGAGGGAACCGGTGCGGGTGCGCCGCTCCGTCAGCGACCGGTCGAACCGCTCGGGCAGATTCGCCTCGAAGTCCTCGAGCGAAGCGAACGTGAACGTGCCGTACAGGTTGTCGGTCGAGCGGTCGATATTCTTGCTGATGTCGAAACGGCCGCCGACCTTGAGCCGGTGCAGCTGCCCGCCGACCGGCAGCAGGAACGACACATCGTTGGACGCCTGCAGGTTCCGGCTGTATGCCTCCTGCGGCATGCTGCGGTTCCCGCCGAACACCAGGCTGCTGGTGCCGCGCGTGCCATCCTCGAACTCGGACGTGACGCGCACCTGGCCTTCCGGCATCTCGACGAACGGCGTCTGAGCGCTCCAGTTCTCAGAGAACGAGAACGCCAGGTTGTTCGTCCAGGTGGTGCCGAACCGCGAGATCACGCCGAGCCGCACGAGCTGGCTGTTGCGCTCGACATCGCCGCCGTGCTGCGCCAGATCGAGCGAGCGGATCCGCGTGCTGTCCTGGTCGTTGATGTTCGTGTTCCCGCTGAGCGAGATCGTGTGCGACTGTCCCTGCCGCTGCATGGCGTTCCAGTCCATCCGTCCCTGGAGGCGGTAGTCGCGGTTGAGCTGCGTGTACGCACCCGTCTGGCCGTCGACGGGGAAGTTGAGCCCCGTCTGGAGAATGTCGAGGAAGCGCCCGATGGAATCGGGTGCCACACCCGACCTCTGGGCCGCGAGCGGGTCGTCGGCAGCGAGCGCGAACAGGTAATTGGTGTTGCGACCGACCTGGAACGAGCCGTTGTAGAACAGCCGGTTACGGATGATCGGGCCACCCCACGAGCCGCCGAGGTTGTGGCGCGTGAACGGGTTGGTCGATGCGGCGGAGCTCATCTGGAGCGCATCATCGTCGAGGCGATAGGACAGCGCACCGCCCGAGCGGTTGTTGCCGCGCGCCGTGGTCATGCTGACCTGACCGCCCGCGAACCCGCCGCGCGACGCGTCGAACGTGCTCGTGGTCACCTGCGTGCGGCGCACTCCCTCCTCGGGCACGCCGAGAGACTCCTCGCCGAGCACGACACCATCGAGCGTGATCTGGTTGAGCAGGTCGCTCATGCCGGCCACGGAGAAGCCCATGCGGCCGCTGAGCGAATCCGCGGAAGTACCCACCACGCCCGCGGCCAGCAGTGCGAGCGTGTTCGGGTCCAGGTCCGGCAGCGGCAGCCGGTTCGCCATCTCCTGCGACAGCGCCGTGGACTGATCGCCCGCCCCCGCCTGGCTCGGCGGCGGTCGCTGCGCGGCCACATTGATGGCATCCAGCGCGATCGCCTGCGGCCGCATCACGAAGTCGGTCAGCAGCAGCTCCTCTTCCGCATTGCGGACGACCGCCTGCACGATGTCGCCCAGCCCGATGTACGTGATCCGCACCAGGTAGCGGCCGCCGCCGTCCGGGAACTGGAGCAGGTACCGGCCGTTCTGGTCCGTCAGCACCGATCGCGTGATTTCGGTCTCCGCCGAAACGACCTCCACGCGCGCGCCAATGATCGGCTTCCCGTCCGCGCCCAGTACGCGGCCGGTCAGAATATCGGCTTCCTGTGCCGATGCCGGCAGCGCCAGCGCCAGGAGGAAGAGGACACATATCCATCGGATGCTGCGCATGCTCGGCTCGCTCGGAATGTTCAGGGTTGCCGCAGGTTCGTTGCATATAGGACACTCAGCCACCCGGTTATGTTGGCCGAGCGGGGTCCGGGCTCGTTGCGGCGGGGCGGGATCACGCTTACGCTGACGTGCCACCGCTCCCGGCCGGTGCCCGGGCCACCGGGGGAACCGCCGGGCCGCCGCGCGGATTTGCAGGGATGTGAGCAGAGCCATGGAGATGCCGGGCGAGGGAACGGCACAGGCCGACGGGTCCGGATCTGCCGGTGATGACAGCCCGCCCGCCGGGCGGCTGCCGAAGGAGGGATTTGCCGAAGAGGCGATCCCCTGGCTCGACGCCGTCTACCGTTACGCCATCCGCCTCACGGCCGGCAACCGGGCGGAGGCGGACGACATCGTCCAGGAAACCTTCCTGCGAGCCTACCGTCACTGGCACACGTTCCAGCGCGGCACCAGCGCACGGGCGTGGCTGTTCACAATCACGCGCAACGTGTTCCTCCGCGCGCGCGAGCGGCAGGCGCGGCGGCCGGAGACGCTCCAGAGCGAGCTGGACCATGACCTTGCTGCATTTGCAGGCGGGGACGCGCTGCGCGACGTGACGCAGCCGGACCCCGAGGAGGGGTTCTTCGCGTCGTTCATCGATGAGGAGGTCACGCGCGCCGTAGAGCAGCTGCCGACCGAGTTCCGGGAAGTCGTGGTACTGAGCGATGTCGAAGGTCTCGGCTACGGCGAGATCGCAGAGATCGTCGGCGTGCCGCTGGGCACGGTGAAGAGCCGGCTCTACCGCGGCCGCCGCCTGCTCCAGCGGGCGCTGTACGACTACGCACAAGAGATGGGTTATCTGCGCGGGAGCACGACATGAGCGAGCACATGAGCTGTAGCGACGCGCTCGAACAGCTCTGGGCGCTGATCGATCAGGAGCTGTGCACCGAGGATGCAGCGCGCGTCCAGGAACATCTCGATCGCTGTGCCCGCTGTTATCCGCAGTACGACTTCCAGCGCGCGTACCGCGAGCTCGTCGCGAGTCAGTGCCGCGAGAAGGCGCCGCCGGAGCTGCGCCGGAAGGTGTTCATGCGACTGCTGGAGGAAGGCGGCTGAACCGGATACACCGCGCCGCCGCCGGCCGCCGCAACAACGACGCCGTCTGAAAACCGGCGGGGCTGCCAGCCGTCAGTGACAGCCGGCAGCCCCGTTCAGACTTCACGCGCCGACGCTCAGTTCGTCGTCACGCCCGCATTGCCGCCGTTCTTCACGTGCGTATCGAGCCACGCGATCCACCGCGCCCACAGATCGAGGATCGTCTCCTCAGTGGCCGGGCCATGATCCTCATACGGATACATGTACAGCGCTGCGGTCTTGCCGAGACCGTTCAGGACGTGGAACAGTCGCCGGGAGTGATCCGGCGCAGTACCGACGTTCTGATCGTCCATGCCGTGGTACATCAGCAGTGCACCCGTCAGGTTGTTCGCGAACAGGTACGGCGACATGGACAGGTACGTGTCGCGTCCCGCGTACAGGTCGCGACGCTCCGTCTGGAACCCGAGCGGTGTGAGCGTGCGGTTGTAGTTGCCGTCGCCGGCAATGCCGGCCTTGAAGAACGGCGTGTGTACCATGGCATTGACCGTGGAGAACGCGCCGTAGCTGTGACCGCCGACGGCGAGACGATTGCGATCGATGATGCCTTCCTGGTCGAGATGGTCGATCACCGCGGCCAGGTTGTTACGCAGGTCGTGCTCATAGTTGTCGTTCATCCGGCCGCTCTCACCAATGATCGGCGCGTCCGGCTGAATGACGGCATATCCGGCCATCGTCAGGAACTCCATCGAGCGCACGCCGACCGACGGGAACCGGTTCCTGTTGTACGTGCGCAGCGTCTCGTCGTAGTCCTCCTGGTCCGTGTACTCGCGCGGATAGAACCAGAACATGCCGGGCAGTCGCGTCCCGGCCCGGTAGTCGGCGGGCAGGGTCACATCGACCTTGAACGTCAGGCCGTCCGCGCGCGCCACCGTATAGCGCCGACGCTGCGCGTTCGTGATCTCGGGGTTGTAATCGCGGTTGTTCGTGATCTGACGCACCTGCCCGTTCGGCTCGCGCACGAACGCGTCCGGGACATCGGTCGGCGACTCGCGCGTGATGATGAGACGGGGGGCGTCGGCATCCAGCACCGCGACCACGCGCTCGGATGTGGTCGCGTTCTCGCCTTCGTAGACCCGTGTCTTCGTGCCGGTCGCAAGCTCGAGCCGGTCAATGAACGGCCGGGGTGCCTGCTCCTGCGGGTCCTTGAAGTACTGGGTCCCGCTGAGGTAGACGCTGCGGTTGTCCGGCGACGTGCGCACGACCTCGTAGCCGAGCGGGCCGGCCGTCGTCATGAGAGAACCCGGATTATCGTAGAAATCGTCGCTGCGGCCACGCACGATCGTGTGCTTCGTCGCAGGATCGCTCAGGAACACGGCGTACTGGTGCTGGTTGTCACCGGAGCCCTCCGTGATGAAGAGCACACTGCCATCCGCCGAATACCGCACGTTGGACATGCGCGCATTGCTCTCGTAGACGATCGAGCGGCTTGCGTCGTTGAACGGCGGCGCCCAGAGCATCACACGGTCCTTGCGCCGGCTCGATGCACGCGCGCCCGTGGTGTCCGACCGCGGGCGGTCCGCCGCGGCACTGTCGGCGGCGGTGCTGTCGGGCGCGGGCTCCTGCTCCAGGTAGCTCAGCCCGGCACCATCCGGCCGCCAGGTGATGTTACGCATCGTGGCCTGATCGTCGTCAGCGCCGCCCCGGCCGTTGCCCGCACCGGCGGAGCGCACGCCGACGTTGAGCGGCCGATCCGACAGCTCGGCCAGCACGCGGCCATCGCTGGACCAGAGCTCTTCCTTCGTGCCGAAGTTGTTGACCGGTACGATATAGCTGAACGGCTTCTGCATCGTCGTGACGCGCATGTACTCGCCGCGCGGACCGACATCGACACTCCGGATCATGGCTGGTGCACCGATCGTCTTCACGGAGCGTGAGGCGACATCGATGAGTGCGAGCTGACCGGTGGTGTAGTATTCGAGCAGGGCCATCTCGTGCGGCCACTCCAGCAGACTCGCATACGTCCGCAGCCGGTTCTCCCCCTCACTCGTGTGCCGCACCAGCGGTCCCTGCGGCACGGCGGGCACGGCGGGCGGTGCGCCGCGACTGCCCGGCACCAGCACAGTCACGATGCCGCTGCCGTCGGACGTCCACTCGATGCGCGTGTTGATCGTGGCGAGCACCGGTGTGCGCGTGATCTGGCGCGACGTGCCGCGCGGCAGCTCCGCGACGTAGATGTGGGTCGCATCATCCGTGTTCGCGAAGAACGCGATGCGGCTGCCGTCGGGCGACCAGCTCGGGCCGCTGACCGTCGCCCCACGCGGCACCTGGATGTCGATGGTCCGGTTGCTCTCCCATTCCACCACCGACAGGCCTGCCGAGCCGCGCGTCGTGAACGTGCGGGCGCGGTTCGCGCGCGGATCGATCTGGAGCCCGCCCAGCCACATGTGCTGGCGGGCGAATGACGCCATGGACGGCAGACCGTCGCTCTCCGTGCGGAGGAAGTAACGCTGGTCCGGGCTCGCGTTGCTGAGCGTGATGTTCTCGTGGCGCGGCGCGAGGACGGCGCGGGCAATGGGCTCGGGCGGGCGCGACCACCCTTCCGCCGCGAGCGGCGCCTCCTGTCCGAGCGGCGCCTCCTGTCCGAGCACGGCAGCGGGCGCGACGGCGAGCCACAACGCGACGATTATTCCGCGGCGACGCGCACGGGTGATCAGTGCAAGCGGCATTACGGGCCTCCGACCATGTGGGATTGGATTGCGGTGTATGCAAGATGGTTGGCCCCGCGCACGCCCGCAACCGGCGCGGCGTGGCGCTGCGCTGCCAGGTGCAGCCGGCGAACGGAATATTCACCACAGAGCACTCAGAGCACACAGAGGGCAGCGCGGAGTAGCGCTCCTGCGTAGCCGAATTTCCTTTGTTATAAACAAAACAAGGAGCCGGCCTTACTGGCCATCCAGATTACCCGAAACCGCCCTCCGTGTGCTCTGCGTGCTCTGTGGTGAAAGAAGGAGCCTCTGCACCCAACCGCCGGCACGGGCATTGCCCCATCGTGCTGCACCTATTGATTGCATCAGGAGATAACGAGATGTCAGGCAAGCAGATGGAAGGCGACAACAAGCAGCGGCGTGCGGCCGCGCGCGAAGCGCGTGAGCATGGCAGCAAGGCGAGCGAGGTGGGCGCGACGACCGGCTCATCGAAGCAGCGCACCGAGGCCGACGAGAACGCCACACACCAGGAGCGCATCGACCTGAAGCGCGAGGGGAAGCAGAAGGTCATCAGCCAGAACACGCCTGAAGCGCGCCCCGGCAGCCGCGACCCCGATACGCTGGACCGGGAACGACACCCGCGCATGGAGCCGTGAGAAGCAGAGAGGCGCCCGGATCAGTGATCCGCGCGCCTCTGTCGTGAGGGAGGTTGGCCGGGTTCAGCGGGAGCGCATGCGACCTCCAGCGAGTCGGAGGAACGCGCTGGGAGCGGTGGTCGACCACCCGGGGTGGAGAGAAGGAGGGGCCGCCACCTTCTCTGCGCCGCCGCTGAAACCCGTCCCGTTCCTATCAGATACCCGTCGTGATACGGAATTCCGCGCGCCGGTTCTGCGACCATGCGGACTCCGTCCCTCCCTGCACGGACGGACGATCCTCACCGTAGCTGAACGTCTCGAAGCGCGAGCCGTCGATGCCGAACTCCATCAGGTACTGACGCACTGCGTTCGCGCGGCGCATGCCGAGCGCGAGGTTGTACTCGACCGAGCCGCGATCGTCCGCGTGTCCCTCGAGACGGATCCGGATGCCCGGGTTCGCACGCAGCACCGGCACCTTGGCGGCCAGCAGCGCCTGCGCATCCGAACGGATCGTCGCCTCGTCGTAATCGAAGTGGACGACCTGCTCCAGGATCGAGATGATTCGACGACGCTCCGCTTCACGCGCAGCGGCGTCATCGTTGGTCGGGGTCGGTGCCGGACGCGCCGGCGGCGGGGCCTGCACGGGCGGCGGCGTCTGCGGCTCCGGCTGCACCGGTGCCTGACGCTTGCCGCACGCCGCCGTCGCGGCGACCATCACGAGCGCTACCAGCCACACATTCCGCTTCATCGCGTTCACCCTCTTCTTCTGTTTCGATTCGCTCGCCGTCGCCCCATCGCGGCCGGCCGCGTCCAGCTGCGGCTAGTCGCCGCGGACTTGCTGCACGGAAAGGCAATCGACGGACCAGTTCGAGCGTTTTCGCGAACTTGCGCGCCTGCAACCACTTGGCCCCGATGGATACGACGACGGACGATCCGCGGCCGATACAAATGTGCGGGCACTGCATACTTCGGGAAGACCGCCAGTGCTGCACATTGGCGCGAAAATCAGCGCGTGCCCGCGTACGACGACTCGACCGTGCCCGCGGCCACGAATCCGCTCGTGCCGTCCGCGAGCAGAACCCGCTGCCATGCGCCGGTCGCGCCAATGACGCGCAGCTGCGTGCCGGTCGACAGCTCGCCGATGACGGCACCTGCGATCGACGGCGAGCGGCGCAGCCGGACCCCATCGCTGCTCACGCGCGCGAGCGTGCCGAGGCCGCGGCCGTCCACAGGCCCCAGGCCGGGACCGGGCTGCGAGTGACGCGCGGCGAGCATGGGCACGGGATCCACGGGCACCGTGCCGGGGCGGTAAACGGCAAAGTGAAGGTGCGGGCGGGTGCCGCGCGCGTTGCCCGTGTTGCCGACCCTGCCGATCACATCACCGGCGCGCACATACGTGCCCTCGCGCGCGATCAGCTCATCGAGGTGGGCGTAATAGTAGGTCAGCGATGAAGCCGCATCGGCCTGCCATATCACGAGCCCGCCGGTGGGCGTGTTGCGCGCCTTCTCGACGCGGCCGTCGGCGACGGCCACGACCGCGGTGCCGCGCGGCGCGAAGATGTCGACGCCCTCGTGCGAGCGCGCGCCATTGTCGCGCGGATCACCGATCACGCTGCCGATCGCGGAGTGATCCGCATCTTCGACGGGGAACACCAGCGATGCCTCGCTCAGCACCGAGACATCGACCGTGCCGCGCGCGCCGACCGGCGGCTGCACACGGAGCACATACTCGCCGTCGCCGCGCGCGACGAACCGCCCGCTCCGCGCCGACTTCTCCGCCCAGTGCACCGGCCGGAACATGTCGCCACCCACGAACTGGAACATGTCTGCGAATATCGTGGCCGAACCCGTCACGGGGGCCACCTGCACGCGCAGCGACTGACCTCGCACCAGCGTGAAGCGGTAGGCCACGGCCTGCGCATCGCCTCCCTGGAACGCGACGCGCTCGCGGAACGATGGCGCGATCTCCAGCCCCGACCGCAGTGCGCGCCGACTGGCATCCTCCCACGCGCGCCGGCCCGGATGCGACCGGGCGGCTGCCGCGTGAATGTCGCGTTCAGAACGCACCGCAGTCGGTCGCGGTGATACACTCCGTTCACCTGCCGTACAGCCGCCCAGCAGCAGCACGGTCCCCGTGAGTATGCACGTCGCCAGCTTCATGGCATTTCCATGGGATGCATGTGAGCCAGTGCGTGCCGGCTGGTGAGCCGGCAGCGCGAATCGTCGGGGAGACGGAGGGCGACCGTGGCGGTCGCTTCATAAGTACAAGCGCGGCAGCCGTTTGACAATGGTGACTCGCGCGAACGCCGCCGAATGGATACAATCGGCTCTCACCCGCGCTCCGCCGCGGGCCTCTCCACCCATCCCGGCCGACGTGTTTCTGGAGGCGACGCCATGCGTAGTATCACACGCGCAGCTGCTCGTACGCTGACGCTCACCACCGTGTTCCTGTCCGCCGCGCCCCGGCTGCTGCCGGCGCAGGAGGCCGCCACACCCGATCCGTTCGCGGCATTGAGCTGGGAGAACATCGGTCCAGATCGCGGCGGGCGGTCGATCGCGGTCGGCGGCAGCGATGCGCGGCCGCTCGAGTATTATTTCGGTGCGACGGGCGGCGGCCTGTGGAAGACGACGGACGGCGGGACGACGTGGAACCCCGTCACGGATGGTCAGATCACGTCAGCGTCGGTCGGCTCGATCGGCGTGTGTGCCGCGAACCCGGACGTCGTCTACATCGGCACGGGTGAGACACAGCTGCGCGGCAACATCCAGGCGGGCGATGGCCTCTACAGGACGACCGATGCCGGCGAGACCTGGCAGCACATCGGCCTTCGCGAAGCGCGCAACTTCTCGCGTGTGCGCGTGCATCCGACGAACTGCGATGTCGTGTTCGCGGGCGCGTTCGGCGAGTACGGCGCGGAGAACGAGGAGCGCGGCATCTACCGCAGCACGGATGGCGGTGCGACGTGGACACGCGTGCTGTATCGCGACGCGAAGACGGGCGGTGTGGACGTTTCGATCGACGAGACGAACCCGAACGTCATCTATGCTGCACTGTGGGACGCGTTCCGCAGGCCATGGGCGATGTCGAGCGGCGGCGATGGCAGCGGCCTGTTCAAGAGCACCGATGGCGGCAGCACATGGACGGAGCTCACGCGCAACCCGGGCCTGCCGCAGAATCAGCCGGTCGGCAAGATCGGCGTTTCGGTGTCGCGCGCCGACCCGAACCGCGTCTACGCGATCATCGAGGCGGACAGCGGCGGTGTGTTCCGCTCCGATGACGGTGGTGCCACGTGGCAGCTCATGAACACGGAGCGGAAGCTGCGGCAGCGCGCGTTCTATTACACGCGCATCTACGCGGACCCGGTTGATGCGGACCGGGTGTACGTCGTGAACGTGCAGTTCTGGCGCTCCGACGATGGCGGCGAGACGTTCGACACACAGCTGCGTCCGCCGCACGGCGACAACCACGACCTGTGGATATCGCCATCGAACAACGAGCGGATGATCAACGCGAACGATGGCGGCGGCAACGTCAGCGTGAACGGCGGCCGCACGTGGACCGAGCAGGACTATCCGACTGCGCAGATCTACCGCATCGGCCTCACGGCTCACGAGCCGTACCACGTGTGCGGCGGCCAGCAGGACAACAGCACCGTGTGCGTGCCGTCACGCGGCTGGGGCCACCTGGCCACGGGTGGGCAATTCTTCTATGCGCCCGGCGGCTGCGAGAGCGGCTACGTCAGCAACGACCCGGATCAGATCGACATTTTCTATGCGGGCTGCTACGGCGGCGCGCTCGATCGCTTCGATTACGGCACGGGGCAGCGCCGCGCCGTGAATGTCTGGCCCGACAACCCGATGGGATGGTCGGCGAAGGACATAAAGGAACGGGTGCAGTGGACGTTCCCGATCGTGTTCTCGCGCACGGGCCCGAAGGTGCTCTATACGACGTCGCAGCACGTCTGGCGCAGCACGAACGAGGGACAGAGCTGGGAGCGGATCAGCCCGGACCTCACGCGCGCCGAGCCGGCCACGATGGAGGCGTCGGGCGGCCCGATCACGCTCGACCAGACGGGCGTCGAGACGTATCCGACGGTGTTCGCGCTCGCACCGTCACCGCACGAGGCGGACGTGATGTGGGCGGGCACCGATGACGGTGTCGTTCAGATCACCCGCGACGGCGGCGCGTCCTGGCAGAACGTGACACCGCCCGGACTGCCGGAGTTCACCAAGGTCTTCACGGTCGAGGCATCGCCGCACGTGCCCGGACGCGCGTACGTCGCCGGCCATCGCATGCTGCTCGGCGACTACATGCCGTACGCGTTCCGCACCGAGGACTACGGCCGGACGTGGACCAGCATCACGAACGGCATCCCGGAGGGCGACTTCGCGCTGACCATCCGTGAGGACGTCGTGCAGCCCGGCCTGCTCTATCTCGGCACCGAGAAGCGCGTCTGGGTCTCGTTCGACAACGGCGCGAGCTGGCGCTCGCTGCAGCAGGACATGCCCGTCGTGCAGATCGCCGACATCGCTTCCACGCGCGAGGACATCGCGATCGCGACGCACGGCCGCTCGTTCTACATCATGTACGACGTTGCGCCGCTCCGTGAGATGGCCCGCAACAACGGACGCGTCGCGGGCGTCACGCTGTTCGAGCCGTCCAGCGCCGAGCGCGGCGTCGACAACGGCGCCACCATCTACTACTACCTGCCGGAGGACGCACAGAAGATCTCGCTGGAAATCGTCGACCGGGATGGCAGCGTCATCCGCACGTACGAGGCGGAGGCCGACACCACGCGCAACGATCGCGACGAGGAGGGCGGACAGGGCGGCGGCCGCTTCGGCGGAGGCGGCGGACGCCTGTCGCTCGATGCGGGACTGAACCAGTTCAGCTGGGATCTGCGGCACCCCGGCTTCACGACGTTCGAGGGCATGATCATGTGGGCGGCGGGCAACCGCGGACCCGTGGCACTGCCGGGTGAGTACACCGTGCGCCTCACCGCGGACGGCACCACGCGCACCGCGCCGCTCCGGATCGGCATCGATCCGCGCCTGGAGGGCCAGGTCACGCTCGATGATCTGGCTGCGCGGTTCGACCTGGCGCAGCAGGTGGTCGAGCGGGTGAACGACGCCAACAACGCCGTCATCATGGTGCGCGACGTCAAGGAGCAGGTGGACGACCGGCTCGAAGACACCGACGACGCGCGCATCGAGGCGCTCGGCACCCGCGTGAAGTCCAGGATGGGCGAGGTCGAGGGACGGATCTATCAGGTGCGCAACCAGAGCAGTCAGGATCCGCTCAACTATCCGATCATGCTCAACAACAAGCTCGCCGCACTGCTCGGCATCATCGAGCGTGGCGAGTACCGGCCGACCGACCAGTCGTACGAGGTGTTCAACCTCCTGTCCGGCCAGCTGACGACGGAGCTCGACGCCCTGAACGCCATCATCGCCACGGACCTCGCCGAGCTGAACCGGCTCCTCCAGGAGAACGGCCTGCCGGTGATCCGGGTCGAGCGACGCGACGACATCACGACGTAGGCGGCGCCCCCCCGA
>DATHUY010000051.1 GCA_035461765.1 Longimicrobiales bacterium | reverse complement strand
CAGGCGCGAGACGCTCGACGTGAAGTACAAGGGTCTCGACATCAGGCAGGTGCTGGACCTCACGATCGACGAGGCGATCCGCTTCTTCATTCGCGAGGACCGTCTCGGCCAGATGCTGTGGCAGCTGCAGCAGGTCGGCCTGGGCTACCTGCGGCTTGGCCAGCCGGCGCCGACACTGTCGGGCGGCGAGGCGCAGCGGCTTAAGGTGGCGCGCGAGCTGATCGGCGCGCACAGGAAGCGCGGACATCGCGTGTACATACTCGACGAGCCGACGACGGGCCTGTCCGGCGGCGAGGTACGCAAGCTGATTGGCGTGCTGCGCC
Source organism: Longimicrobiales bacterium (assembly GCA_035461765.1). Taxonomy (GTDB): domain Bacteria; phylum Gemmatimonadota; class Gemmatimonadetes; order Longimicrobiales; family RSA9; genus SH-MAG3. The sequence goes on along the minus strand of DATHUY010000051.1, from coordinate 28,265 downwards.
GACTCACGGACAGTGGACACACGGTGCTCGTTATCGAGCACAACGTCGATGCGATCGCAGCGGCGGACTGGATCATCGACATGGGTCCCGAAGCAGGCGACGAAGGTGGTCGCGTCGTGGCCATGGGACGACCCGAGGAGGTTATCAAAGTGAAGAACAGCCATACTGCGCGCTATCTGCGCGAGGCACTGACGGTCGCGAAGACCCGCGCCGGAGCGGTTTCGTGAGCACCCCGGCCGGCGAAGCGCCGCGCGTCTCGATTCTGCTGCCGTGCCGCGACGCCGCGGCATACCTGCCCGACACGATCGCTTCGATCCAGGCGCAGAGCTTTCAGAACATCGAGGTGGTCGCCGTCGATGATGGCTCGACCGATGAGACACCCCTCATCCTGCGGGCCTGGGCCGCCGAGGACCCGCGCGTCCATGTGATCACCCAGAAGCCGCGCGGCATCGTCGCAGCGCTGCAGCGTGCCGTGAAGGCCGCGAGGGGTGACATCCTCGTGCGCATGGATGCCGATGACGTCGCGTACTCGAACCGCATCAGCAAGCAGGTCGAGCTGCTCGACGCCCATCCCGATGTCGGCGCATGCGGCACGCTCGTCCGCTACTTCCCGCGCCAGGAGGTGCAGGGCGGCGCTCAGCGTTATGAGGCGTGGATCAACACGCTCGTCGAGCACGACGACATCGTCCGCGACATCTTCGTCGAGTGCCCCATCGCGCACCCGACACTCGCCATACGGCGCGATGTCCTCGACAAGGTCGGCGGTTACCGCGACGAGGAATGGCCCGAGGACTACGACCTCGTGTTCCGACTCTGGAGGGCCGGCATCCGGATGGCCAAGGTCCCGGAGATCCTGCTCCGCTGGCGCGAGCGGCCCGACCGCTCGTCGCGCATCCACGAGCGCTACAGCGAGGACGCGTTCCGCCGGTGCAAGGTGCACTACCTCAAGGCGTCGGTCCTCAACGGGCATGACGGCGTCGTCGTGTGGGGCGCCGGCCCGGTCGGCAAGGCGTTCGCGCTCGAGCTCCAGCAGCAGGACGTGACCGTGCGCGCGTTCGTCGAGCTGGACCCGCGCAAGATCGGCCAGACCATCCATGACGCCCCCGTCATTCCGCCCGAGGAAGTGGGCACGTACAACGGCGCCCTGGTCGTCGCTGCGGTCGGTCAACCGAACGGCCGGGACGAGATCCGCCGCGTCCTGACGGAGCAGGGCTGGAAGGAAGGAACCAGCTTCGTGGCGGTAGCGTAGCGGGTTCGACGTTCGATTCAGGCGCCGGGAGCAAGCCCCCGGGCGGGTACGTGCCGCCGCTCGTTCCCGTCATGTCCGGCGAAGGGGAGACCCGCCCCGGAGGGCGATGCCCGGCGAATGGCAGACCGAAGGACGCCACGGTGTCTCCGACCGGGGCGAGGCGGTGCTCGAGCATGCGTCGAGCGCCGTCAACCTTACCCCGTGCCGCGCCCGCGGTCGCCTGGAGCACGATTGACGGTTCATGGCGCCGCCAATTTTACCCCGGTTCCGTCCCGGCTCCCCGTGGGGAAACCCTGACGGCGTAGGACGCTGTCAATATTCTCCCCCGCGTCAATTGGCCCGGGGTGGGGCAAGGTCGACGGCGCTCTCGATTGCCCGCGCCGACCCGCTCCCCAGCGCAGCCACCTGATCGCCTGCGCCTTCCCCTGATCCGCTCGCCTGAGCCGTCCCCCTGATCCGCTCGCCCGCGCCGTCACCGATCCGCTCGCCTGCGCAGCCACCCGATCCGCTCGCCAGCGCTGCGACATGACCCACTCGCCAGCACCATCCACCACACCGGCGCCAGGCGCCGTCACCGGATCCGCTCGCCAGCGCTACCCTCAGCCGCGACGGCATAGCCTGAGCGCCCGCGAAGACGTACATTTGCCGCGCCTCTACACGCGTGTGCGCCACGTGCGCGCGCGGGCACACGGTGCGCGCGCGGGGGTACCAGATGCATCAGCGCCGCTGGGGGCCCGACCCGGCCCCGCGTGCTGCCCGGGCGGACCTCTGCACCCTCGCGGAACCGCGCCACATTCTCCCTGTCTGAATCGAAAAAAATGTCGAGCACGCCGCCGGAAAATACCGAGAAGGTTCTGCCGCGCCTCATCGAGACCGAGATGCGGGACTCGTTCCTCAGCTATTCGATGAGCGTGATCGTCCAGCGCGCGTTGCCCGATGTGCGCGACGGTCTGAAGCCGGTGCACCGGCGGATCCTGTACGCCATGCAGGAGGCGGGACTCTCTGCCGGGCGGGCCTACCGCAAGAGCGCCACGGTGGTCGGTGACGTGCTCGGCAAATACCACCCGCACGGCGACTCTTCCGTGTACGAGGCGATGGTGCGGATGGTCCAGGACTTCTCGCTGCGCTATCCGCTCGTCGATGGGCAGGGCAACTTCGGTTCGATCGACGGCGACAACGCCGCGGCCTACCGCTACACCGAAGCCCGCCTCGCCCGTCTGGCCGGTGAGCTGCTCGCCGACATCGACAAGAACACCGTCGACACTACGCCGAACTTCGATGACCGGCTGCAGGAGCCGAAGGTCCTGCCGGCGAAGTTCCCGAACCTGCTCGTGAACGGATCGAGCGGCATCGCGGTCGGCATGGCCACGAACATTCCGCCGCATAACCTGCGCGAGGTCGTGAACGCCTGCGTCCACTTCGTCGATCACGAGGATGCGACGGTGCAGGACCTGATGCAGCACATCCAGGGTCCGGACTTCCCGACGGGCGGCTACATCTGCGGACGGGAGGGCGTGCACGAGGCGTACACCACCGGCCGCGGCCGCGTCGTCATGCGCGCGAAGGCCCTGATCGAGGAGCCGGACAACGCCAAGCCGCGCATCATCGTGACCGAGATACCGTTCATGGTGAACAAGTCGCGCATGATCGAGCAGATCGCCGGCCTGGTGCGCGAGAAGAAGCTGTCGGAGATCACCGACCTGCGCGATGAATCGGACCGCGACGGCATCCGTGTCGTGATCGAGCTGCGCCGCGATGCGATCCCGCAGATCGTCCTGAACCAGCTGTACAAGCACACGCAGCTGCAGTCGACGTTCGGCGTGATCATGCTGGCGCTGGTCAACGGCGTGCCGAAGATCATGGACCTGCGCGAGATGATCCAGCACTTCGTGGAGCATCGCCACCAGGTCGTCATCCGCCGGTCGCAGTTCGACCTGGACCACGCGCTCGACCGCGAGCACATCCTCGAGGGTCTGAAGATCGCCGTCGACAACATCGACGAGGTCGTGGCGCTCATCCGCGCATCCACGGATACCGAGTCGGCGAACGCGGCGCTGCAGGAGCGTTTCGGGCTGTCGGAGCGGCAGGCGAAGGCGATCCTCGACATGCGGCTCGGCCGGCTCACGGGCCTGGAGATCGACAAGCTGGAAGCGGAGCTCACCGATGTCCGCGCCCAGATCGCGGACCTGCGCGAGATCCTCGCCAACCGCGGGCGTCGCATGCAGATCATCAAGGACGAGCTCACCGAGATCGCGGCCACGTACGGCGATGACCGTCGCACCGAGCTGACGAACATGGTGACCATGTCGCTCGAGGACCTGCTCGCCGACGAGGAGATGGTGATCACAGTGTCACACGGCGGCTATATCAAGCGGCTGCCGCTGGACACCTACCGCGCGCAGAAGCGCGGCGGACGCGGCCTCACGGGCGCATCGACGAAGGAAGAGGACTGGGTCGAACACCTGTACACCGCGCAGACGCACGACTACCTCATGATCTTCACTGCACGCGGTCACTGTTACTGGCTCAAGGTGCACGAGATACCGGAGGCGAGCCGCGCGTCGCGCGGCAAGCCGATCGTGAACCTGCTCGCGCTGGACCCCGACGAACGCATCGCCTCGATCGTGCCGGTGCGCGAGTTCCGCGACGACCGTTTCCTGCTGTTCGCTTCGCGTAAGGGCGTGGTGAAGAAGACCGCGCTGAGCGCATACCGGCACGTGCGTGTGAAGGGCGTCAACGCGATCAACATCACGGAGGATGACGAGCTCATCGACGTGCAGATCACGGGCGGCAACGACGAGGTCATCCTGGCGACATACGAGGGCATGGCCATTCGCTTCCACGAATCGGACGTGCGCGAGATGGGCCGTGTTGCGACGGGTGTGCGCGGTATCCGTCTGCGGGCGAATGATGCCGTCGTCGGCATGGTCGTGATCCGGGAGGATGTACGTGACACCGCGACACTGCTCATTGTCACGGAGCGCGGCCGCGGCAAGCGGACGGCGATCGATGACTACCGCTTCCAGTCCCGTGGCGGCATGGGCGTCATCAACTTCCGGATCAATGAGCAGACGGGCAAGATCGTCGCGATCAAGGGCGTTCAGCCGGACGACGAGCTGATGCTCATCTCCCGCCACGGCATCGTGACACGGCAGCGCGTCGCGGAGATCCGCGTGATCGGCCGCGCCACGCAGGGCGTGCGCGTCATGGCCCTCGACGCAGGCGACGTGCTGATGGATGTCGCACGCGTGGTACCGGAGGATGACAGCGAGAACGGCACGGATGCGGCGGAGCAGCCCGTCACACTCGACGAGGGCGATCCGACCGATGCGCGGGCCATTGTCGACGAAGACGACATCGGCGATCCGGACTCGGACATCACCGCTGACATCGAGGGGCTGTCGATCGAAGACGACGCGTCACGCTTCGATGAGGAAGACCTCTCCGGCACCGATGCGACCGATGGTGCGGAGGACGAGGAAGACCGTGTCGACTGAGCCGGGCACGGTGGACGTCAGCGGTCTGGTCGGCCGCAGTTCCATAGAGGACGCACACCGCCTGCTGGCGGGCGTGGCGGAGCGAACGCCCCTCCTGCGTGCGCACTGGCTCAGCGATGAGATCGGCACACAGGTCCGGCTCAAGTGCGAGAATCTGCAGCGGGCGGGCGCGTTCAAGATCCGTGGCGCGTATACCGCCGTCGCGCGGTTGAGCGAGGAGGATCGCGCGCGCGGCGTGATCGCGTACTCGTCCGGGAACCATGCACAGGGCGTCGCTCTGGCCGCGCGGTTGTTCGGCGTCCGCGCAGTCGTGGTGATGCCGACTACATCGCCGGAAGTGAAGCGCGAGGGTGCGCGGCGGCTCGGCGCCGAGGTGGTGCTCGAGGGGACCACCTCGATCGAGCGACAGAAGCGTGCGGAGTCGATCGCGGCGGAGCAGGGGCTGACGATCGTGCCGGCGTTCGATGACATGAACATCATTGCCGGCCAGGGCACTACGGCAATCGAGATTCTGGAGGACTGGCCGGATGTCGAAGTGATCCTGGTCCCGATCGGCGGCGGCGGCCTCATCAGTGGAATCGCGGCATATGTGAAACAGACGCGGCCCGACATCCGCGTGATCGGTGTGGAGCCGGAGAGCGCGAATGCCATGAAGCTTTCGCTGGCTGCCGGTGAGCCGGTCACGATCCCACCGGCGCGTACGATTGCGGACGGGCTCATGCCCGTGCGGCCCGGCGACCTGACGTTTGCACACGCGCGCGAGTACGTCGACGACATCGTGCTCGTGGATGATACCGCCATCCTGAACGCGACCCGGCGTCTGCTCGGCGACAGCAAGCTCGTCGTCGAGTTCTCCGGCGCCGCCACGGTCGCCGCGTTGCTGTCGCGCGCATTCGATCCGCGCGGCGCGCAGGTTGCAGCGGTCCTGTCCGGCGGAAATCTGGATCCCGTGCGCGCCCTCGAGCTGCTGGGCCACGCGGCGGATAACTGAACCGGGAGGATGCGTGACGAGGACGGATGGCGACAACGAGAGGGAACGCGGCGCGATAAGGGTTGCACTCACGACCACCCTCGAGGCCGCCGCCGGTGACCACAGCCGTCCTGCAGTCTTCCTCTACACCAGCTACATCCACGCTCTCGAGCAGATCGGTCTCGCGCCGGTGCTCATCACCCCGAGCCACTCACCGGCCGCGATCGCTTCTCTGCTCGACGCCTGCTGCGGCCTCGTGCTCAGCGGAGGCGAGGATGTCGAACCGTCGCGCTATGGTGAGAAACCTAGTCCCGCACTCGGCGCTACACTGCCCGAACGCGATGCCATGGAATTCAGCGCGCTCGACTGCGCGCTCCGCCAGGACATGCCCATCTTCGGGATCTGCCGCGGCTGCCAGGTGCTCAACGTCCACTTCGGCGGATCGCTATACCAGGACATCGATACCCAGCGCCCCGGCCATCTGCTGCACCAGCAGCTCGCGCCGTGGAGCCAGCGTACGCACGCGGCTTCCGTCCAGAAGGACTCACTGCTGTATCGCACCGTAGGCGTGGACGAGCTCAGGATCAACTCGTTCCACCACCAGGCGGTGAAGGAGCTGGGCCGCGACCTGCGCGTCGTGGCTCGCGCCGAGGACGGCCTCGTCGAAGCGATCGAACACGAGTCCCGATCCTGGGTGCTCGGCGTCCAGTGGCATCCGGAGCGCAATGAGGCCGCCGCTCCGGACACGGACCCGGATCGGCGCCTGTTTGCCGGCTTCAGGGATGCCGTCAGCCGGTACTCGGCGGAGGGAGCCCGGCAGACGGCGGGCGTTTAGGGTTCGCGCGCCGGAATCGTGTCCCCCGCCGCAGCAGTATCCCGCACCACAGTCGTATCCCGTGCCCCCAACGTGTCCGGGGCAGGATCCGGCGCCGGCGGCGCGGCTGGATCGCCCAGCGGCTCACCGATCGGCGCCACGGGCTCCTCACGTTCGTCTTCAGCCGGATCGAGCGGGACCGTCCGGGCGGGTCCCGAGCCGCCCATGTAGCTGAGGATCCGTGACTTTCGGGATCGCATCCGGCCCGGATTGCGGTCCGGGTTGGACGTCAGCGGGTGGGGCAGGGTGGCGGCCAGGGCGGCCGCCTGGTCCGTGCTGAGATTGGCGGCGGACCTGTCGAAATAGTGCTGCGCTGCGGCCTCCGCGCCGAAGACACCAGGTCCGAGCTCGACGACATTGAGGTACAGCTCGAGGATGCGGTCCTTGGAAAGGAACCACTCGAGGCGGCGTGCGACGACGTACTCCTCGAATTTCCGAACGGGCGAGCGGTCGGTCGAGAAGTAGAGGTTCTTGGCAAGCTGTTGCGTGATCGTGCTCCGCCCGCGAACCTTGTCACGGTTGTCGAGGTAGTATGAAAGGGACCTGCGCAGGGCCCCGAGATCGTCGGGGTCGAGCCAGGAGAAGTCGTCGTCGCCGGTGTAGCGGAACTCCTCGCGCAGCGCGTTCCAGTCGATGCCGTTATGGTCGCGGAAGCGGCCGTCTTCGGCGACGATCACGGCGCGCTGGAGCTGGCGCGAGATGCGGTCCAGTGGTACCCACTCCATGCGGATTTCGAGATCGTCGCCCCGTGAGCGGGCTTCTGCGACGCGCTGCTGCATGACGGCGGACGTGTCCGGATCGCGGAATCGCAGGAGTACGGGCCAGGGCAGCACGAGCCACCAGAACCACGCGGCGCCGATCAGGGCGAGGGGAATGGCGATGATCAGCCGTTTGAGCATGCGGATCAGAATATGAAGCGACTGGTACTGTTCGACATCGATGGCACCCTGCTGACGACGGATGGTGCGCCGCGGCGCGCGTTCCACCGTGCGATGCTGGAAGTGTACCGTACCACCGGCCCCATCGCCACGCATGCGTTCGACGGGAAGACTGACCCGCAGATCGCGCGGGAGCTGCTGACGCATGCAGGACTCCCCGCCGCGGCAGTGGACCGCGGCTTTACCGCCCTCTGGAGTATCTACCTGCGGGAGCTGAGCATGGAGTTCGCACAGCCGGGCAGCCGGACGACCGTGCTGCCGGGCATTCCCGCTCTGCTGAGCGAGCTCGAGGCGCGCACCCACGAGGTGGTGCTCGGGCTGCTGACCGGCAACATCGAGGAAGGTGCCACACTGAAGCTGGCATCCGCGGGGATCCGCACACCGTTCCGGGTCGGCGCGTACGGCTCCGACTGCGAGCGCCGTGACGGCCTGCCGCCCGTGGCGGTCGAGCGGGCGCGCGCGGCGCTCGGCGTCGAGTTCGCCCGGACGGACATCGTCATCATCGGAGACACGCCGAGCGATGTTACGTGCGGCCGCGGTGTGGGTGCGCGGGCCATTGGCGTCGCGACCGGCCGGTATCATCAGGACGAGCTGCGCGCTGCCGGGGCTGCGAGCGTCTTTGCGGACCTGTCGCGAACGGACGAAGTGCTGGAGGCGATCCTCCACTGACGCGGAGGCATTGCATCGACGGGAAATCGGCTTTCGCGGCGCGTGACGCCGCGTTAGCTTGGCAGCCGGCCGGCGCGGGAAAGGCGTCGCGCCGCCGAACCATCTGACGGAGGCATACGTGCCAGCGAGCAAGAGGAAGAACGCAGCGGCGGGCCAGAAGAACATGAACATGTTCTACATCGTGCTCGCCGTGGTAGCGGTGGTCGGCATCGGCGCCATCGTATATTCGATGCGCGGCGGTAGCGGCGGCAGCATGGCGACGGAGCCGCTGAACCTGTCGCTCGCGAGCGCGGACTCGCTGCTCAATACGGCTCAGGGTGTTACGATCGGCGAGCAGAACGCGCCCGTGCAGGTCATCGTGTTCAGTGACTTCCAGTGTCCCGGCTGCGGCGTCTGGCAGCGCAACATCGAAACGAACCTGAAGCCGGAGTTCGTGGAAAGCGGCAAGGTCCGCTACACGTACTACGACTACCCGATCATCTCCATTCACGCCCACGCGTTCCTGGCCGCACGCGCCGCGCGTTGTGCGAACGATCAGGGCCGCTTCTGGGACTACCACGACCGTCTGTTCGCCGGTCAGAATCAGTGGGGATTCGCGCGTTCGGCGCCGGTCGACCAGTTCACCGCCTACGCCACGGAGCTCGGACTGGACGCGAATGCGTTCACGCAGTGCCTGCGCAGCGAGCGTCACGCCGATGTCGTGACGGCGAATGCGCTGCTCGGCGAGCAGCTCGGCGTCCGCGGGACCCCGACGGTGTTTGTCGGGCAGCGCCGCCTCGGCGACAACGAGTGGAGCGATTACGCAGCGGTGAGCGCGGCCATCGAGGCGGCGGGCGGCGTCTGACACAGGCGCGCCTGATCAGACCGCAGGACCTGCCATGCTGAACCGCATGGGCATCGCGCTGCTCGCGCTCGTTGGCGTGCTGATATCCGCCTACATGACCGCGTACAAGCTGGGCATGCTCGGCTCGATCGTGTGCGGCACGGGCGGCTGCGAGACGGTGCAGAACTCACCGTGGTCCGTATTCCTCGGGGTGCCCGTACCGGTCATCGGACTGGTCGGTTACGGGCTCCTCTTCGCCGCCGCCCTGCTCGGTCTCCAGCCACGCTTCGAGGATGACCGTCGGGTACCGCTCGTACTGGTCAGTGGCGCATTCATCGGCGCGGCGTTCTCCGCATACCTCACGTGGCTCGAGGTCAGCGTCATTCACGCCTGGTGCCGCTGGTGCGTCGTCTCGGCCATTCTGGCCGGCCTCATCCTGCTGCTCGCGCTCCCCGAGATCGGTCGCCTGCGGACACAAACGGAAGACTGACGCGCGCTGTCAGTCCTTGCTGCGCAGCAGTCCGTCCAGCACTTCCCGCCATTCGCTGAACCCCTTTACGCCGACGACAGTCTGCTGCCGATTCGTGACGCGGTTGTTGACCACGAACGTCGGTGTGCCGGTTACGCGCGAGCCGAAGATGACGTCCTGGAGGATGATCGGCGCGACTTCGTCAGCCGCGACGCACGCGTCGAAGCGTTCCATGTCGACACCGGCATCGCGCGCGTAGCGCGACAGTATGGCGGCGGGGTCCGCGGCGGAGATCCATTCCTGACCCGCGACGAAGAGGCGGTCGTGCATCACCCAGAAGCGGTCGCTCACGGCGCCGGCACAGAGTGCGGCTTCGGTTGCGATCCACGCGCGGCTGTGCGACGGCATTGGCAGATTGACGAACACCCACTGCACGCGACCGGTGCTCACATAGGCGCTGTCGATCTGGTGGAAGACGTCCTGCGCGAACTGCGCACAGAACGGGCACTGGAAATCCGCGATCTCGTAAACGAGGAGAGGCGCGTCGGGGGACCCCCTGGTGCGGCTTTCCGCGGCGCGCTCGAGCAGGGCTGCGCGCGTATCGCCGGCACGCGAGGATGTCTGCCCTGCTGCCGGGTCCGGCAGCAGGGCGGCGGCGCAGGCGATCAGCGCAAGAAATGACGATCTGAGTTTCATCGGCTTCGGTGAGTTCTGGTAACGCTACCGATTTACACCGCCGCGCCGTCCGGGGTGCCGTGTGCCGTCAGCGGCTGCGGCCGCCGGCGCGCTCCCGCACGGCTGAACGGGCGCGCTCCAGCGTCCACTCGCGGCATACGGGCGGCGGCCAGCTGCCCGCGGTCGCCGCGCCGACCAGGGCGTCCGCCTCCTGCTGCGCGCGATCGGCCCGGTGTGCATCAATGACCTCATCAGCGAGCGCCTGCCGGAGCTCATCGACATCGAGCACCTCGACGCCGTGCTCGTCGAGCCACACATCGAGGAAGAGATCCGTCGTCTCCCAATGCACGGGCGTGACGAGCTGGACGGGTGTCAGCACGTTCGCGTAGAAACCCGTGAAACGGCCGGCGCGGGTGTGAAAACGTCCGATGTCGTGCCACAGGCCCGGAAACGTGAACCATACTACCGATGCGCCGGGCTCGAGGACGACGGTGTCACGCACGCGCACCGGCTCGCGCATGTCCGTATGCTCGAGCAGCGTGATGATGCACTCATCCGTAGCGGCCACGAGCTCCTGCCGGAACACGGTGGTACGGCCGGGCGGGCGCGTGTAATGGATCTCGACGAGGCTCAATAGAAGCCGCGGCCGGCCGCAGCCCGCTCGCGGATGAGCGACGCAGGCTCGAAGCGCGGGCCGTGCTGTGCCTGCAGCTGCTCGAGACGCGCCAGGATCTGCGGCATGCCGATGGCATCGGCCCAGCGCAGCAATCCTCCGCGGAACGGCGGGAAGCCGGTGCCGGTGATCATGCCCAGATCAACGTCGCCGGGGCCGGCAACGATGCGATCCTCGAGCACACGGGCCGCCTCGTTCACCATCATGAGCAGCGTGCGGTCCAGGATGTCCTGCTGGGCGAGCTCACGTCGTTCGGGGGGCAGTGTGGCGCCCAGGCTGCTGTAGATCTCCTCGTTCACGGACTTCTCGCGACCGTTCTCGTACACATAGAAGCCGCGTCCGCCCTTGCGACCGAGCAGCTGCGTCTTCTCGAGCGCCGTCATGGTGGGCGGCAGCGCGAGCCGCTCACCGAACGCACCGCTCATGACTGCGCCCGCATGACGGGCGACATCGAGGCCGACCTCGTCGAGCAGCCGCAACGGTCCCATCGGCATGCCGAAACGCTTCAGCGTGCGGTCGATCTGTTCGATCGAGCCGCCTTCCGCCAGCAGCCACGCTGCCTCGTTCAGGTACGGAGCGAGAATGCGATTGACGAGGAAACCCGGACCATCGTTGACGATGACGGGTGTCTTGTCGAGGCGGCGTGTGAGCCCGACAACGGTCGCGATCGTCTCGTCCGATGTCTGTTCGCCGCGGATGACCTCGACGAGCGGCATGCGATGCACCGGGTTGAAGAAGTGCATGCCGGCAAAGCGTTCCGGCCGCTCGAGCGCTCCCTGCATGGCCGTGATGGACAGGGAAGACGTGTTCGACGTGAGCACGCAGTCGTCGCGTACGTGCGTCTCCGTCTCGCGCAGGACCTGCTGTTTCACGTCCATGCGCTCGACGACCGCCTCGATGACCAGATCGGCCGTGCCGAAACCGGTGTAATCGAGTGTGGGGGCGATAGCGTCCATGTAGCGGCGTGCATCGCGCTTCTCGATGCGGCCGCGTTTGACCAGGCGGTCGAACATCTCGCGCGCGTGTCGCAGGCCGAGGCCGAGCGCATCGTTGCGGATGTCCTTGAGCCGCACATCGAGACTGCGGTACGCCAGCAGCTGCGCAATGCCGCCGCCCATCACTCCCGCACCGAGCACGGCCACGCGCGATACGCTGCGCGGCCTGACGCCCGCCGGACCGGCCTTCTTCGCACCCTCCATGAGGTGGAAGACGTGCAGGAGATTCTTGGATACGTCGGTGACGATCAGATCGCCGAGCGCCTTCGCCTCGATCTTCTGTGCCGGGTCGAGCGGCAGCTTCGCCGTCTCCGCAATCACGTCCAGCGCACGCAGCGGGGCGGGGTAGTGGCCGCCCGTTTCCTTCATGACCTGTTTGCGCGCCTGCGCGAGGATTACGCGCCGTCCGGCCGCGGTGTCATCGACAAGCTTCGCGATGAGCGAGCGCTTGCGTCGCGTGGGCGGGCGCTTCGTGGCGAGCTCCAGGGCCAGGTCGCGCGCGCGGTCGTACAGCACTCCCTGGTGCATGCGCTCGGCTATGAGCCCGATGCGCTGTGCCTTGCGCGCGGATATCGAGGATCCCGTCAGGATCATCGCGAGTGCCTCGCGCAGACCCACCCGCCGCGGCAGCCGTGTCGTGCCGCCGAAACCCGGGATGATCCCGAGCTTCACTTCGGGCAGTCCGATCCGGGTCTCGGGCCGGTCGCTGGCGATCGCGACATCGCACGCCAGCACCAGCTCGGTACCGCCGCCGAGACACGTGCCGTCGATCGCCGCTACGGTGGGCACCGGCAGCAGGTCCAGGCGCCGGAACACGGCCTGGCCCTGCGCCGCTCCTGCCGCCCCATCCGCCGCGTCCGTGATCGATGCGATCTCCTCAACGTCCGCACCGGCAATGAAACTGCCGTCCTTGCCGCTGCGCACCACCACCGCGCGAACGCTGCCCGCACGCGCGGCCGTCTCGATCGCGCCCAGCAGATCGTTCAGCCGCGACATCGTCCCCGACGTGAGGATGTTGACCCTGGAATCGGGCCTGTCGAAAATGAGCCAGGCGACACCGTCGCCCGAAATGTCGAGCGTCAGCGCCGCCTGGTCCTGTACCTTCATGTCGATGTGCTCCGGTGAGCGGCGTTACAGCTTCGGCCGCACCTGTGCGTTCTCCCGAGTCAACTCGATCTGCATCTCGCCTTCGGCCTGAATCGGCACGTTCCAGTACAACTCGTCGAACGGCAGGTCGTAGCGTGCGTGGATCCACCAGTCACCCGAACGCAGACCGCGGAATCGTGCGACGCCGTTGGCGTCCGTCGTGTCCACCGCCTCCTGCAGGCGCTGCTCACGCAGCCGCGCATCGATGATGCGGTCGATGTCCGCATAGGCGGCGTCGCTCCACTGCTCACGCGCCGCCTTCAGCTCCTCGGCCTGCGTCGCATACCGCGCGTTCAGCGCCTCGAACCGCGCGAACGCCTGATCCGACGCCTGCTTCGCCGCGTTCACCTGACGATCCAGGGCATTGTACCGGTTGAACATCGGGAGGTAGCGCGGGTTCATGCGCGGGATCGCGTTCATCTCGTCCAGCAGCGTTTTCAGGCTGTCACGGCCTTCCGCCCAGCGTGCGTTCATCTCCGACCACCGCTGATTTGCCGCCGCGATCGAGTCCCGTATCGAAGCCAGCTCCGCCGGGACTTCCGGCTCCGGTGTGCCGTACGCCGCACGCAGCGAATCGAAGATCGCATCGCGGTCGTAGGGGAGCGCGCGCACTTCGAGGCCCGACACGGGGACCGGCTGGCCTTCCTGCTGGGTGTACACCGATACCACTACCTCGCTGCCGCCGCACGCCGCCAGAGTCGCCGTGCCGGCCACGGCGGCCATCAACACCAGTCGCTTCATCAGGATGTTCTCCGGTACCTGTGGGGTTTGAATGCGGCAAAGTAGGGCGTTGCCCGGATTAGATCAAGGATGGCGGCTTCGGACGACGGACTGCGGGATTCGACGGCTGAGGGGACTGCTCCCGCAGCGGGATACGGCTGCGGGCTCAATCCGGTATGGCGTCGGCATCGAGGATGAACCGGCGCGGATTGGAATGCCGGCCGTTGACGAGCACTTCGTAGTGCAGGTGCGGTCCCACGGACAGGCCGGTGGTGCCGACTGCGCCGATCGTCTGTCCCCGCTGCACGGTCTGTCCGACCTTCACCTTCGTCGCCGAGAGGTGGGCGTAGCGGGTCTTCACGCCGTGTCCGTGGTCGATCTCGATGAGCAGGCCGTAGTCGCCGCGGTGACCGGCGGAGGCGACGCGCCCGTTGGCCGAGGCGACGACCGGGGTGCCGGTGGCGGCGACGATGTCGAGGCCGGTGTGCGGGCGCGGCCGGTCGAGGATCGGGTGCCAGCGTGACGTCGAGAAATTGCTGGAGATGTAGCCCTTGGTCGGGAATATCGACGGCGTTGCGCCGAGGCGTGCGTGCTTGCCGCTCAGCGTGTCTTCCGCTTCAGTCCAGCTGAACGCAAGGACGCTGGCCCGGCGGATCAGGGCATTGAGCTGCATGGATGCACTGAATGCGCGGCGGCCGGCGCGCGCGTCGATCAGGTACAGATCGCTGGCCTCGAGGCTGTCGCCGTCCGGTCCGCCGATACCCGCCATCAGCACGTCCGAGTCGAGCGGCTCCAGGCCGGCCAGAAGGCGGTAGTACTCGTCCTTGCTCGTCAGGTGCTCGATCGAGCTCTCGAGTGTGTCCAGCAGCACCGTCATCCCCTCGAGCTCACGCTCCAGGATCTCGTTCTTGGCGACCAGCCTCGAGTCGGCAACGCCGGCACCGGCGCCGATCAGGAACGCGGTCGCGAGCGAGCTCAGCCCCGCAATCAGGAACAGTGCGAGCGCGATCAGGACGCGGAATGCCTCACGCGACAGCTGGAACTGCCGCACTTTGGTATCATCGTCCGACACGACCACGACCGTCCACTGACGCGATGCCATCTCAGCTTCCTCGCTGCGGGGTGCTGCGCTGCACGTTCCCGTCTCTGTCACGTTTGTCATAGCCCGGAAGTACGCCTGGGCAGAAGGGTGACGGGCAGAATGCAGGCCAGCACCGGGCGCACGCGTCCGGCATCGCAATTAACTGTAGCCATAACAAGCAGTTGGGCCGTCAAGTACGGTCTCTCCACGCGCGTCTCGTCGTGCGGTTACTACGCACGATCAGCGCACCTTCGGGAAAAGAATTTCACCACGATGCACTCTGTGGCCGCTCATGTCGAGGGTAACGACCTCGTCGAGCGGTACCACGCCATCCAGTCCGAGCCGGGTCGCCACCTCCGCCATCCGGGCGGGCATGAACGGCTGCAGCAGCGTCGCCAGCGCACCGACACAGCGCGCGAGCGCGCTCAGCGTGATGTCCAGCTCTTCGGCCAGGGCCGGATCCTTCGATTGCGCCCAGGGCGCCCGCGCGTCCACGAACTGATTGGCCGCGGATGACAGCGCAAGTGCCGCCGCGAGGCCGTGGTGCAGCAGCTGCGCGTCCATGGCGGCACGATAGCGCACGATGGCGCCGGCAACGTCCTCGTCGAGGGATGTCCGGCCGCCCGCCGGCACGACGCCGTCCCGGTATCGCTCGATCATCGCGATCGAGCGGCTGGCGAGGTTTCCGAAATTGTCCGCCAGCTCCGATGTATACCGTTCATCGAAGCGTTCATACGAAAATTCGCCATCTCCGTTCCACGGGATCTCGCGGAGGAGGAAATACCGCAGTGCATCCGGTCCATGGCGGTCGATGGCCTCGGCCAGATCCACACGCACCCCCTCGGACTTCGACATCTTGCCGCCGCCGGTGGTCACGAAGCCGTGCGCCCACACGGCGCCGGGCAGCTCGATGCCGGCGCTCATGAGGAACGCGGGCCAGTAGATACAGTGAAAGCGGGTGATGTCCTTGCCGATGACGTGGAACGCGGCAGGCCATCGCTCGTGATAGCGTTCGTCGGGGAACCCGATCGCCGACAGATAATTCGTGAGGGCGTCGAGCCACACGTAGACGGTGTGATCCTCGTCCCCCGGCCAGGGGATGCCCCAGGGCAGGCGCGAGCGCGACACCGATATGTCCTCGAGACCGCCCTCGATCACTTTGCGGATCTCGTTGAGGCGTGCATCCGGCTGGATGAAGTCGGGGCGCTGCTCCAGCAGCTTGAGCAGCCGGTCCTGGTAGGCGGAGAGCCGGAAGAACCAGTTTTCCTCCTCGGTCCACGTCACCTCGCGCGTGGGGTGAATGGGGCAGCGCGGTGCGGCGCCCTCCTCCTTCACCAGCTCGTCATCGCGCTTGAACGCCTCGCAGCCGACGCAGTAGTACCCTTCGTAGCGACCGACATACAGGTCGCCCGACTCCGAGATGCGCCGGATCATCTCCTCGACGGCGGGCCGGTGGCGCGCCTGCGTGGTGCGGATGAAGTCGTCGTGGCTGATGCCGAGCCGCTCCCAGGCGTGCATGAACTGCGCGGCGATGTCGTCGACCCAGGCCTGGGGGGACGTGCCGGCGGCGTCGGCGCTCTGCAGCACCTTCAGGCCGTGCTCGTCCATGCCCATGAGAAAGTGGACGTCGTCGCCGCGCAGCCGGCGGTAGCGCGCCATGGCGTCCGCGCCGATCTTCTCGATGGCGTGGCCCATGTGGGGCGCGCCGTTGGCGTAGTCGATGGCTGTTGTGATGTAGAAACGTCCGGGCTCGCTCACTCGCGCGCCCCCGCGTCCGCGACTTCCTTCTTGAGCTCATCGAGTGCGACCACGCGGCGGTTGCCGTCCTCGTCCTTGAGAAACACGCGATCGCGCCAGATGTCCGTGCCTACCACCTTCTCACGGCCGACCCTCGTCACGATCGTCTTGCCCTCGCGCGGGAACCGCTTGCGGGCCTGCACATAGGATTCGTGCTCGTACGTCAGGCAGCACATGAGCCGGCCGCAGCAGCCCGAGATCTGGGCCGGGTTCAGCGACAGCCGCTGGTCCTTCGCGAGCTGGAGGCTGACCGGCTTCAACTCGCGCAGCCAGCTGGAGCAGCACAGCTCGCGGCCGCACCGGCCGACACCCCCCAGCAGCGCCGCCTCGTCGCGTACGCCGATCTGCTTCAGCTCGATGCGCGTGCGGAACGTGCGCGCGAGGTCGCGCACCAGCTCACGGAAGTCGACGCGCCGCTCGGCAGTGAAGTAGATCGTCAGCTTGTTGCGGTCGAACTGCCACTCCGCCTCGCTGACCTTCATCTTCAGGTTGTACTGCGCAACCTTCTCGCGCGCGATCCGTCGCACGCGCGGCTCGTCCGCGCGCAGCGACACCGCGCGGTCCACCTCTTCGGGCTGTGCCGTGCGCGTGATGCGCCGCTCCGGCACGGGCGCCGCACAACCGGTCGAGCAGCCCGAGCACTTCCGCTCCGCCACCGCGCCCGCCGCCGTCACGCGACCGAGGTCCTCGCCACGGTCCGCTTCGACGATCACGTAATCCGACAGATCGATGACGGGCAGCTCCGAGGCGTAATACTCGCGCCGGTTGCCCTTGAATGTCACTTCGACTACTGAGGCCATGATCTATTTCACGAATTCGGGATCGGGGATCGTGTTCGTGTGCGGGATCGGGTTACAGCCGCTGTTCCCGATCCCGATCCCGGACACGATCCCGCTCCGCTCCCGATTTCCTTAAAAGGTTTACGCTTCCACCCACTCACCCATCGCTTCGAACTTGCGCCAGCGCTGCTGGCGGCGTTCGTCGACCGGGATGTCGTTCAGCTCGGCCAGGTGGCGCAGCAGCGCGACGCGCAGCGCGCCGGAAGTGGCATCCCAATCGGTATGCGCGCCGCCCATCGGTTCCGGCACGATATCGTCGATCACATTGAGCGCCGAGAGGTCGTTGGCGGTGAGCTTGAGCGCTTCCGCGGCCTTGTCCTTGGCGCCGGCCGTCTTCCACAGGATCGCGGCGCAGCCTTCGGGCGAAATGACGCTGTAGACGGAGTTCTCGAGCATCAGGACGCGGTCGGCGACGCCCAGCGCCAGCGCGCCGCCACTGCCGCCCTCACCGATGACGACCGCAATGACGGGCACGCGCAGGCGCGCCATCTCGCGCAGGTTCGTCGCGATCGCCTCCGCCTGCCCGCGCTCCTCCGCACCGAGCCCCGGATAGGCGCCGGGCGTGTCGATGAGCGTGATGATCGGCTGATTGAACTTCTCCGCCTGCTTCATCAGGCGCAGCGCCTTGCGATAGCCCTCCGGGTGCGGCATGCCGAAGTTGCGGCGCAGGTTCTCCTTCATGTCGCGGCCCTTCTGATGGCCCATCACCATGACGGAATGGCCGTCGAGCCGGGCCCAGCCGCACACGATCGCCTCGTCGTCGCGAAAGCTGCGGTCGCCGTGCAGTTCCATGAAATCGGAGAACGCGCGGTCGATATAGTCCAGCGTGTACGGCCGCTTCGGATGACGCGCCATCTGCACACGCTCCACGGCCGTCAGATTGCGATATGACTCTTCGCGCAGCCGCGCTGCCTTGTCCTCGAGCAGCCGCACCTCGTCCTCGACGTCGAGGCCGTGTTGCGCGGCCACGTCGCGCAGCTGGCGGATCTGCTCTTCGAGCCGGGCCAGATCCCCGGCATCCTCTCGTTGCAGGCTCAACCTCTCCTCCTCAGGAGCGGACCAGTCGAATACGATCGCTGCCGAACAGCTCGCGCAGATCGTTCAGCAGCGTCTCGCTCGGCATCACCGTTATGCTGCGGGACCGCAGCCGCACCGTCTCCACCGAGCCGTTGCCGCCCCTCTTTGTGCCCGTCTCCTCATTGCCGGGTGCGGCCGCACCGCCTCCGTTCGTATCATCGCCGCCGGCCGCGGGTCCGCTGCCATGGGACACGGTTACGTAGATCGGCGATGAGCCGGGACTCGCGCGCAGCATCTCAGTCGCCCGGCCTACGGCGGCCGCTTCGGCACCGTGCGACAACAGCACCTCGATCGCCAGCGCGCCGCCCGTACGGAGCTGTGCGAGCGGTACTACGCTGTCGAGGAAGATCGGCGGGTCGTCCTCGTCGCGGTCGCGGCCGGAGACAGAGCCCCGCAGCAGCACGGGGGCGTCCTGGAGCAGCAGGTCATGATACTGCTCCCACACGTCCCCGAACGCCAGTACCGACGCGGTGCCATAGAAGTCCTCGACCGTCAGCCTGCCCCATTCCGATCCGTTCTTCTTCGAAATCTGCCGACTCACGCCGGTCACCACGCACGCCAGTTCCACCTTCTGGTCGCGGAACTGTTTCAGCGTCGATGTGTTGACCTGCTCGAAGACGCGGACCTCGTCGCGGTATTTTTCGAGCGGGTGGCCGCTGATGAAGAAGCCAAGAATCTCCTTCTCCCGGGTGAGCCGCTCCGTCTCCGTCCAGCGCGGTACGTCGGGCATCTGCGGCTCCGGCCGTTCCGTCACCTCCGCGGCCGGGCCACCCATGTCGAACAGCGAGACCTGGCCGCTCGCTCGCTCCTCGTGGCGCAGCTGTGCTTCGCGCACCACCACATCCAGGCCCTCGAGCAGCTGGGCCCGGTGCGCGGGCGGGTCGGTGAACTGGTCGCACGCGCCCGCGAGGATCATGGCCTCCAGCGAGCGCCTGCCCGCCAGCTTCAGGTCCACCCGGTCCGCCAGATCGAACAGCGACCTGTACGGCCCGCCCTCCGTGCGATTGTTCAGGATCGACGCGACCGCGCCGGCGCCCAGCCCGCGCAGCGCGCCCAGCCCGAACCGGATGGCATCGCCCGCGACCGGCGTGAACTTCCAGCCGGACTCGTTCACGTCCGGCGGCAGCACCGTTACGCCGTGCGGACGGTCGGGCACATACCGGCCCAGCTCGCGACACTCCGCGATGTAGCCGACGACGTCATCGGTCTTGTCCACTACCGAGGACAGCAGCGCGGCCATGAACTCGGCGGGGTAGTGCCGCTTGAGCCACGCCGTCTGATAGCTCAGCAGTGCGTATGCGACGGAATGTGACCGGTTGAAGCCGTATCGCCCGAACGTCGTCACCTGGTCCGCGATTTCGTCCGCGACGCGCTGCTCCACGCCGGTCGCGACGGCACGCTCCACGAAGCGACCCACCTCCTTCTGGATCAGCTCCATGTCCTTCTTGCCGACGGCCTTCCGCAGCACGTCCGCTTCGGCCAGCGTGAATCCGGCCAGCACCTGCGCCATGCGCATCACCTGCTCCTGGTACGTGATCACGCCGTACGTCGACGAGAGCACCTCCTCCAGCAGCGGATGCGGATAGCGCACCGGCTCGCGGCCGATCTTGCGACGGATGTAGACGTCGGTCATGCCGCTGTCGAGCGGTCCGGGCCGGATCAGCGCGTTCGTCGCGACCAGATCTTCGAACCGGTCGCAGCGCATGGCCCGCAGCTTGTCCGTCGCGAGCGACGATTCGAACTGGAACACGCCCGTCGTCCCGCCGCGAGCCAGCATGTCGTACACGTCGGGGTCGTCGAGCGGAACGTCCTCCATGCGCGCATACTCGATACCCGTCTTCGGATGCTTCAGCGCTCCGTGCCGCTGCCTGATCGCCTGCACCGCGTCGAAGATGACCGTCAGCGTTTTCAGGCCGAGGAAGTCCATCTTGAGCATGCCCGCCTGCTCGAGCGCGTTCATGTCCCACTGCGTGACGATCACCGTCTCGTCGTCACTGCTGCCGCTGCCCCGCGTCGACTGCGTGCACACCGGCACGTATTCGTGCAGCGGACCCGGCGCGATGACGACGCCCGCGGCGTGCACGCTCGCATGCCGGGACAGTCCCTCCAGGCCTTTCGCGTACTCGATCAGCTGCGCCACGCGCTCATCCGACTCGATCAGTGCGCGCAGCTCGCCCACCTTCTCGGCCGCCTCCGCGACCGTCAGCGAGTTGTTCGGCGCATTGGGGATCAGCTTCGCCAGTCGATCCGTCTCCGACGGCTCGAAGCCGAGCACACGGCCGACGTCACGGATGACCGCGCGCGACTTCATTGTGCCGAACGTGATGATCTGGCCTACCGAGTCCTTGCCGTACTTCGCACGCACGTACTCGATGACTTCACCGCGCCGCTCGTAGCAGAAGTCGATGTCGATATCGGGCATCGACACGCGGTCCGGATTCAAAAATCGCTCGAACAGCAGGTCGAACTCGAGCGGATCGACATCCGTAATGCCCGTGATGTACGCGACGAGCGAGCCCGCCGCGGAGCCGCGGCCCGGGCCGACCGGGATGTCGTGGTCCTTTGCCCAGTTGATGAAGTCCTGCGTGATCAGGAAGTAGCCGGCGTAATCCGCCCGCTCGTTCGAGATCACACCCAGCTCGTATTCGATGCGCTCCGCCCAGCCCGCGGGCAGCGGATCGCCGAACCGCGCGCGCGCTTTCTCGTACGTCAGCCGGCGCAGCAGCTCCGCTTCCGTGCTCACGTCCGCCGGCATCGGGAACTGCGGCACGTGGTACTGTTTCGTGAACCTGACGTCCACGCTGTCGGCGATCGCGAGCGTGTTCTCGATCACGTCCCGCCGGTCCGGGAACCGCTCGCCGATCTCGTCGGGCGTCTTGAAGTAGAGCCCCGCATCGTACTTCATGCGGTTCTCGTCCGTCCGGTCCTTGCCCAGGCCGATGCACAGCAGCACGTCGTGCGTGTCGTGATCGTGCGCGCGCAGAAAGTGCGCATCGTTCGTTGCTACCACCGGCAGGCCGACTTCTCCAGCCAGTTTGAAGACACGGTCGTTCAGATCGCGCTGGCCGGGCGTGTCGTGCGCCTGCACCTCGAGGTAGTAGCGGCCGTCGAACACGTTCGCGTACCACGCCGCTGCCTCGCGCGCTTCATCCCAGCGGTCCGCCGCCAGGTGCCGCGCCACCTCGCCCGCCATGCACGCGGATGTCACGATCAGACCCTTCGAGTACTCCGCCAGCATCTCACGATCGATGCGCGGGCGATGGTAGAAGCCCTCGAGATAGCCGATGGACGTGAGCCGCACGAGATTGCGATAGCCCTCCTGGTCCCGCGCGAGCAGCACCAGGTGGTAGTACTTGTCCTCGGGCCGACCGTCACCCGCGCGACCGGCGGCCTTCACGCGTCGATCGCCCGGCGCGACGTACGCCTCCATCCCGAGGATCGGCTTGACTCCTGCCTTGCGTGCGGCCTCGTGGAACTGCCACGCGCCATACATGCAGCCGTGATCCGTCAGCGCCAGCGCAGGCATCTCCAGCTCCTGCGTGCGACGGATCAGGTCGGTCAGACGGTTCGCACCGTCCAGCAGCGAGAACTCGCTGTGCGTATGAAGATGAACGAAGGACACGGATGCTCTACTGCTCAATCAGTGAAGGAATTCGGGATCGGGAGCGGGAGCGTGTCCGTGTCCGGGATCGGGAGAGTCCGATGCTGTTCCCGCTCCCGCCGCCGGACACGATCCCGATCCCGATCCCGTGTTCGTTTCGTTATGCGCACTCGAACGTGCTCATGATGGTCTGCAACTGGATCATGTACTCGTACTTCGAGCGGCGCGGCCCGGGGGCATACAGCCAGGTGTCGAGCAGATATGTGCGGTTCTGCTGCGGGCACGTGACCATGCGCGTGATGAAGAGGCCGCCCATCGGCCACGCCGGATCGGTACCCTCCCATGCGCCCTGAATCTCGATGCCCTCGCCCGACTCCATGCTGACCGCCGATGCGCTGATGGAGTCTCGGCGCGTGCTCTGCGGAGGGTTGTACTGCTGCGCGGAGATGCTGTCGCGCCAGGCGAGTGCCGCCTCGGCGGTGGGCGTGACGGTGCCGTC
This sequence comes from Longimicrobiales bacterium, assembly GCA_035461765.1. Classification (GTDB taxonomy): domain Bacteria; phylum Gemmatimonadota; class Gemmatimonadetes; order Longimicrobiales; family RSA9; genus SH-MAG3. The sequence goes on along the minus strand of DATHUY010000051.1, from coordinate 5,673 downwards.
CTGCCAGCCGACGAGGACGGAGCGCGCCAGGTCGCCGCCCACCGTCGTGTTGTTCTGGAACAGCAGGACGTTACCCGTGCGCTCGAGCGGTGCATACACGTTCGGCAGGAGCAGGGCGAAGCCGTGCGTGTCGCGCAGCGCACGGCTGAGAGCCGTGTCCGGCCCGCTCGTGTACATGCGCTGCACGACGTATATGCGGAACATGCTGTCAATGACCGCGCCGACGCGCTCCAGGTGTGGCAGTGCAGCAGCGCCGTCGTCTGCGGACGGCACGGCGATCGCTATCGCCTGCTGGTTGCGCGCCCACACGTCGCGCGTCGTGACGACCTCCGGCTGCGACACGCCCGGCTGCAGGCCGGCACGATCGAAGATGGGCTGGACCCAGGCGTCGTCCGCGGCGCCAATGGCGACGACCTGGCGGAACTCGCGCAGCTCCTGCCAGTCCGGATCGGTCGGAGAGATCTGAGTGACCTCGAACGTCCGCTCGCTGCGCACCGTGTAGATGCGCGGCTCCAGAGCGGTCATCACGCTGTCGCCGATCGCGCTCCACACGGAATCGGTGGCGAGCACGATGATGCTCGTGGCCGTGCCGAGCGCAGGGCTGGTCCGGTTACACGAGGGCAGCGCCCACGCGGCGGCCGCCACGAGCAGGACGAGACGCGCGGATTTCATTATGCCGTAACCTGTTGCGGTTGGAAGGCAGGCCTGCACACGGTGGAAGTTTAGCGGACGGCAGGAAGCGCTGCAACCGAGTTTGCCACGTCCCGCGCCGCGGGCTACTCTGCGAACGGATCACCCGTTCAGGAGGAACATGGCGCCCAATGCAATGGACCGCATCGATGTGCTGCGCTCGGCACGGCAGGCAGCGGGCTCGCTGCTGCTCGGACTCGACTTCGATGGGACGCTCGCGCCCATCGTGCAGCGCCCCGAGCGTGCGGCGCTGCTGCCGGCGGTGCGCGCACCGCTCGATGCGCTCTCCGCTCGCCGCGACACACATATCGCGCTGGTCAGCGGGCGCTCGCTCGAGGACCTCCGCAGCCGCACGCGGCTCGACCGCGTCTACTACGCGGGCAATCACGGACTGGAGATCGACGGACCGGGCGTACATCGCATGCACGAAGAAGCTGCCGCGGCACGCGGCACGCTGGAACAGCTCGCCGGAGAGCTCGAAAGAGAGCTCGGTACCATCGACGGCGTGATCGTAGAGGACAAGCAGCTTACGCTCTCCGTGCACTTCCGCATGGTCGAGGATGAAACGGAAGCGGCGCGCGTGCGGGAGGTGGTTCGCACGTGCGCGCGTGGCCACACCGGTATCCGGCTCACCGACGGAAAGAAGGTGGTGGAGATCCGGCCGGACGTCGACTGGCACAAGGGGCGCGCGTTCCGCTTCCTGCGCGACACGCTGGAAGAACGGTTCGGTCGCGGCCCCGCCGTCTTCATCGGCGATGACCGGACGGACGAGGATGCGTTCCGCGAGCTGGGCGATACGGACTGCTCCATCATTGTCGGCGATCCGCCGCAGCACGACTCCATCGCGCAGGCCTGCCTGCGCTCCCCGGAGGAGGTCGCAGAGTTCCTGCACCTGCTTTCTCATGACAGCGCCTGAGATCGCTTCCACAGCCACCGTCGAGCGCCGGCCCTTGCGAGTCGGCCGCGCGCGGTGCCCCCGTTCGGCCACGGCGCGACGCGTACCCGCGCTGTGCTGCTCGGACACGGCGCGCCGTACCCGAACGCTGTGCCGGAGCACGGTCATCGCAGCGGCCGTTCTGATCGCCGCGTGCGCGCAGCGCTCCGCGCAACCGCCCGCGCCCGATCCGGACCCCGAACGTGCACGCGCAGCACTGGCGACCGTGCATGTCACCAATGAGACCTCGCACCGCCTCGCCGTTTCGTACCGCATCGCCGGCCGCACCGGCGGCCAGGTCGGCATCGGCCACGTGGATGCAGGTGCGACCGTCGAGATGGCACCCGTGCCGGCCGGCGAGCCGCTCATCCTGTCGGCGCGTACATCCACCGGTGCGGAGCTCACCCTGCGGCCGCGCACATTCGACATCGACAGCGCATGGACGTGGCGCATCGACCGCGCCGCGCGCTTCGTTCCGCCTCAACCCAGCAGCCGCTGATGCCTGACACCGGCAACGAGTCCCGGTCCGATATGGATCACGGTCATCACCACCGCGATGCTCATGACCACGAGGGCGATGCGCACGACCACGCGCACGACGATGACCATCCCCACGACCACGACCATGCTCACGACTACCGCGAGATCGGCCGACGCCGGCTGATGTTCGTCCTCTCGATCACCGCGCTGTTCATGGTGGTCGAGTTCGTGGGTGGCTGGATCTCCAACTCGCTCGCACTCATGGCCGACGCAGGCCACATGCTGAGCGATGTCGCCGCGCTCGGCCTGTCCGCATTCGCCCTGTGGTTCTCGCGACGTCCCGCAACACCCGCCAAGACCTACGGCTACATGCGCATCGAGATCCTCGCTGCGCTCGTCAACGGCGCGACTCTCATCGTCATTTCCCTCATCATCCTGTGGCAGGCCTGGACCCGATTCCGCGAGCCGCAGAACGTCGAGGGCACGCTGATGCTCGGCGTCGCTACGGCCGGCCTGCTCGTCAACATCATCGCCGCGTTCCTGCTGCATTCCTCATCCAGTCACAACCTGAACCTGCGCGGCGCATACCTCCACGTGCTCGGTGACCTGCTCGGCTCCGTCGGCGCCATCGCCGCCGCGCTCATCATCCTCTCCACCGGCTGGATGCCCGCCGATCCCATCATCTCCGTTATCGTCGCCCTGCTGATCCTCGGCGGCGCCTGGCGCCTCGTGCGCGAGTCCGTCGATGTGCTGCTCGAGGCCGTACCCCGCCACATCGACATGAGCGCCGTCGAGGCCGCCATACGCCGCATTCCCGGCGTCGAGGAGGTGCATGATCTGCACGTGTGGACTCTCACCAGCGGCTTCCTGGCCATGAGCGGTCATGCACTCATCACGGATCCCGCGCGACACCAGGAAACCATCGGAGCGGTGCATGATCTGATGCACAGGGAGTTCGGGATCAGCCATGTAACTATACAGGTCGATCATAAGTCGATCGTGGCGCTCGGCAGGAAGGGGACTGCCAGGGAGGGTTAGGGGCTCGACGGCGGTGTCAGGGGCTACGGGCACGGGCAGGTGCAGGAGCATGTGGAAGGCGCACGCACACGTTTAGGTGCACGGGCACGGGCAGCCAGCCTGCGCCGCGCTTGATCCCGATCCCGGTTTTCTGCCGGGGCAGGTACGCTGCGCGGAGGAAGGCATCAGGGCAGAGCGTGCCCGGGATCCCGACCTCCGCAGAGCGACCCTCCCCCGGATCAAACGGGGCAGGTGAGGGATCACGGGCAAGGGCGGCTGCCTCTGCCCCTGCCCGTAAACGTGTGCGTGCGCCTTCCACATGCCCGTGCACCTGCCCATGCCCATGACAACCTGACACCGCCGTTCCAACCCCTCCCTGAACCCCGCCCCCGTGGCTATATTAAAAGGCTGTACCAGAACCCCTACTCCGAGCCCGAATGATCAGAAACGTTGCGATTATAGCTCACGTCGACCACGGCAAGACGACGCTGGTGGACAAGATGCTCCGCCAGGCGGGCGCCTTCCGTGAGAACCAGGTCGTCGAGGATCGCGTGATGGACTCCAATCCCCTGGAGCGCGAGCGGGGCATCACGATTCTGTCGAAGAACACCTCGATCCACTGGCGCGAGCACAAGATCAACGTCGTGGACACGCCCGGACACGCGGATTTCGGCGGGGAGGTCGAGCGCATCCTGCGGATGGTGAACGGCGTGCTGATCCTGGTGGACGCGTTCGACGGACCGATGCCGCAGACGCGGTTCGTGACGCGCAAGGCGCTGTCGCTCGGGCTCCAGCCGATCGTGGTGATCAACAAGATCGATCGTGACGGTGCAGACCCGGAGCGTGTGCACGACGAGGTGCTGGAGCTGTTCATGGAGCTGGAGGCGGACGAAGCGCAGCTGGATGCGCCGTTCCTGTATGCCGCCGCGCGCGAGGGATATGCGATCAAGAATCTGGACGATCCACGGGAGAATCTGACGCCGCTGTTCGAGGCCATTCTGGAGACGGTGCCGGCGCCGCCGAGCGACGCGGAGGCTCCGTTCCAGATGCTCGTGTCGACGATCGACCACTCGCCGTATCTCGGCCGTCTGGCGATCGGTCGTATCGAGCGCGGTACCGTGAAGGTGGGTGATCCGATCCTGCTGCTCGCGCATCGCAACGACGACGTCATCGGCTTCGCGCCGGACGAGGGCGATCGCCAGGGGCGGGTCTCGAAGCTCTTTGCCTTCGAGGGACTCCAGCGTGTCGAAGTCCCTACGGCGGGTGCGGGGGAGATCGTGTCGCTCGCCGGGCTGGAGGGCGTGGAGATCGGTGCCACGATCACGGACCTCACGCGCCCTGACCGCCTGGCAGGCATTGCAGTCGAGGAGCCGACGATCTCCGTGGACTTCATCGTCAACATGTCGCCGTTCTCGGGCCGGGACGGGAAGTACGTCACGAGCCGGCAGCTGCGCGACCGGCTGTACAAGGAGCTGGAGCGCAATGTGGCGCTCCGTGTCGAGGACACGGATTCGCCGGACACCTACACGGTGAGCGGGCGCGGGGAGCTGCACCTCGGCATCCTGATGGAGACGATGCGGCGCGAGGGTTACGAGTTCGCCGTATCGCGTCCGCGCATCATCACGAAGAAGGGTCCCGACGGGGAGCTGCTGGAACCGTACGAGGAAGTGGTGATCGACGTGCCGGAGGCCTATGTCGGCGTCGTCATCGAGGTGCTCGGCAGCCGGCGCGGCGAGATGCTGGAGATGCGCAGCTCCGGCCAGGGCGAGGGGTCGGGCCTCACGCGCATCGTGTACCGGATGCCCGCACGCGGCCTGTTCGGCTACCGCAGCGAGTTCCTCACGGACACGCGCGGTGAGGGCGTGCTGCACCACAGGTTCAGCGGGTACGGTCCCTGGGCGGGCGCGATCCGCAGCCGGGACCGCGGTGTCATGGTGAGCATGGCCGATGGCACGAGCGTAGCCTTCTCGCTGTGGAATCTGCAGGAGCGTGGCGCACTGTTCATCGGGCCGGGTGTGCCGGTGTACGAAGGGATGATCGTGGGCGAGAACGCCCGCCCCGGCGACCTCGAAGTCAATGTCACGAAGGGCAAGAAGCTCACGAACATCCGCGCCGCCGGCGCCGATGACGCGATCCTGCTCGAGACACCCAAGCAGCTCACGCTCGAGAGCGCCCTGGAGTTCATCAGCGATGACGAGCTCGTGGAGGTCACGCCCGCGGCGATCCGCCTGCGCAAGCGATTCCTCAAGCTGCATGAGAGGAAGAAGGCTTCGAGAGTCGGCTAGAGCGACGACTTCGGGAGCGGGAGCGGGAGCGTGTCCGGGCGACGTGTGCGGGACATATTCCGTTCCCGATCCCGGACCCGAACACGCTCCTGCTCCCGCTCCCGAATTCCGTCACGTAAAACGCCACCCGGCGATTCCTCCACATTACTCTTGACAGCCCGCCCTCCCGGTGTACCTTGGCCCGTCCGAGGGGGTCGCACCCTACCGTAGGGCCGCCTCGTGTGTAGTAAACCGCCCTTGTAAGGAGAGCTCGAATGGCGGACGTGC
>DATHUY010000050.1 GCA_035461765.1 Longimicrobiales bacterium | reverse complement strand
AGGCGGACGGAAGCGACCGGGTCAGTTTGAGCGTCACGGATACCGGTATTGGTTTCGACCGTGCCCACAGCGCCAGACTCTTCGATGCATTCTACAGCACCAAGAATGAAGGGATGGGCGTCGGACTCTCCGTGAGCCGATCGATTATCGAGAACCATCAGGGACGGATTTGGGGGGCTCTGAACGACGGTCCGGGAGCTACGTTCGCGTTCTCGATTCCCGGTAGACTTCACGCGTAGCCTTCCCTTGGCTGTAGCCGAGCTGGAACTGCTGCGTCGCGCGCTGGAGGTGCTGGGTGTACCTGATTCGACGCGACCGGCCCACCGGGAGGAGGCAAGTGCGCAGGACTGATCTTAGGCAAGAACATAGGGGCGGCCACCTTAGTCACTGGCGGCCGCCCCTTAGTCACGGCGGAGCGTCTTCTCTTCTACAGCTTACACCATCGGGACGGCGGGATTTGAACCCGCGACCCCCTGAACCCCATTCAGGTGCGCTACCGGGCTGCGCTACGTCCCGTCTTGTACGAAGGTCCCAAATCTAACCCTCCACCCGCCCACCCGACAACCGCACGCCCGTATCGCTCCGGGGACTCGCAACGGGCACCCCCACGGACTAATATTCCCTGCCGGCATGCATGACGCCGGGTCAGTCTCAGGAGGACAACGATGGACAAGCCCACGACCACCGCGAAGCGGGCGACGATCAGCTGCCCGTTCTGTCTCACTCTGAACCGGATCGACCTCAGCCGCACCGCCGACCGCCCGAAATGCGGCAAGTGCGGCAAGCCCATCCTCATCGACCGGCCGGTGCGCGTCTCGGACCAGGACCTCGAGCGGGTCGTCGCCGACGCCGAGGTCCCCGTCCTCGTCGACTTCTATGCCGACTGGTGCGGCCCGTGCAAGATGATGGCGCCCATGCTCGATGACATCGCGCATCAGCGCGCGGGCGAGGTCCTGATCGCGAAGCTGGATACGGACCGGAATCCGACCATGGCCGTGCGTTTCGCCATCCGCGGCATACCGACGCTCATCGCGTTCGCGGGCGGGCGCGAGGTCGCGCGCGAGGTCGGCGCCGTGCCCCGGCCGCGGCTGGACGCGCTCATCGAGCGGGCATCGAGCGTTTAGGCGGGTCGCGGCGCTCCGGCGCTCGGCCGCCCGGGCGCCGGGCACCTTGCGCGGCCCACCGCCTGCCGCCCAGGCCCCGGCCGCCTTGCGCGGCCGATCGCCAGCCGCCCGGCGCGCCGCCTTGTGAACTGATGTTCCCTCCTGTTACTCTGGGCCTGTCCGACCGACCCTCGTCCGGAAACCACACCAGAGGAAAGGCCTGCATGAGACACGTACGATCCCGCATCCTCAGCGCCGCGCTCGCCACCGCGGCGCTCTTCACTGCCGCGTGCGAGCAGACACCCTTCGCGCCGAACGAAGCGACAGCGGACTATGCCCGGCTCGATGCCGGGCCGTCGCGCGTCGCATACACGGGAGCCATTCGCATCGGCGTGGTGCCCTCCGCTTCGAGTGTCACGATCGGCGCGGCCGGTCCGTGGGAGCTTGTCGAGAAGGCCACGGGCAACGTGGTGCTGACGGGCGACGGGGGGAGCCTGGTCGTCACGATCGAGACGCCGGCGACGATCGTCACGGTGTACCGCCTCCAGGTGGCGTGCTACGGCGCCGCCGCGCTCGCCAGCTGGGAAGCGGACGCACAGTCGAAGGGGTACACGACGTGGACCGAGTTCGTCCCGGCGGCGAACTGCACGCGTGCGCGGCTGGTGTATCCGTCGAGCGACGTCTCGTGGGGCGCCCGCGTCGCGTTCCTCAACCAGGCGATCGCGGACGGCGTGGCGTTCCCGGGCGCCTTCTGGACCACCGCCAGCCAGATTTCCGCCGCCGTTCTTAAGGTGGTCGGCACGAGCACGGTTCTCGTAAACGAGGCTGCCATCCTGCGTTCGGCGAGCGGCCAGGTGACGATCAACGGCGTCGCTTACCGCGGCATCGCCGAGGTCGCACCCAACAGTGGCGGGACGCTGGCGGGGATCAACTCCCTGCCGATGGAGGACTACCTCTACGGCGTGGTCCCGCGTGAGCTGCCGCCGACCGTCTATGGCGAGCTGGAGGCGCTGAAGGCGCAGGCCGTCGCCGCACGGACGTACGCGATGCGCGGGCTGGGCAAGCGCGCCGCGGACGGCTACGACCTGCTGCCGACGACCTCCGACCAGGTGTACGGGGGCCTGGCCGCGGAGCATCCGCTGTCATCGCAGGCGGTCGATGAGACTGCCGGTATCGTCGCGAGCTACAACGGTGCCCTCATCGAGGCGCTCTACTCGTCGACGTCCGGCGGGTTCACGGCGAACAATGAGGAGGTCTACAACTCCGCGCCCGTGCCCTACCTCCGCGGCGTGCCGGATGCACCGCGCGGCCAGGCGTTCGAGCACGTGCCGACACTGGAAGTCTTCAAGCGGTCGGCGAATGCGCGTTCGCTGCGCGGCTACAAGGCCGGCGACTTCGAGGCCGACTGGTCACGGTATCACCGCTGGTCGTTCGAGTGGACCGCCGCAGAGATCAGTGGTGCGCTCAGCGCGTGGCGCGGTATCGATATCGGCACGGTGCACGAGATCAACGTGCTCGACCGCGGCCCGTCCGGTCGCGTGCTGCACATCCAGTACGTGACGGACGCCGGCACGTTCGAATCGACGAAGGACGCGATCCGCACGTCGCTGAAGTTCATCAACGCGTCCGGCGGCTACAGCAGCATGCTCAGCACGCTGTTCTACATCGAGCCCGTGGTTGACAAGCGCACGGGTGAGATCGGCTTTGCCGCCCGGGGCGGCGGCTGGGGCCACGGCGTCGGCCTCTGCCAGACCGGCGCGGTCGGCATGGCCGCGAGGAAGGCGACCTACGTGGAGATCCTGAATCACTACTACCAGGGGATCACGCTCGAGCTCGCGTACTGAGCTCTGACGCCGGACTGAAGGCCGGGCTGCGGGAATTGCCGCAGCCCGGCCTTTCCGTTGTCACCTGCTCCGAGGAGGGTGGGGGGTGCCGGCGGAGGTGACGGCTTAGCCCTCACACGTCCGCGCACGTATGTTGCCCATACGCGTGCACGCGCAACACGCACCCGCAACCCGTAGCACAAGTCATCGAGTGACCGACTTCCCGATCCTGCAGAGCCTCGGCTTCATCCTTTTCACGGCCGCGGCCGCCGTGCTGCTGCTGCGGCTCGTGAAGGTGCCGACGATCGTCGCATACATGACGGCCGGTGTGCTGCTCGGCCCCGTCGCCGGGCTGTCGACGATGGCGGAATCCGTGGAGCTCATCTCCGAGGTGGGCATCGCGCTACTGTTGTTCCTGGTGGGGCTCGAGCTGAGCCTGGAGAAAATCCGCGGCGTCGGGCGCGTCGCCCTGATCGGCGGTGTCATCCAGATGGCCGTGTGTGCGCTTGCCGGCTGGCTCCTCGCGACCGTTTTCGGCCTGCCGCTGCAGTCCGCGACCGTGATCGCGCTAGCGGTCACGTTCAGCAGCACCGTCGTGGTCGTGAAGATGATCGGCGAGAAGCGGGACCTGAGTGCGCTCTACGGGAAGATCGCGGTCGGCATCCTGCTGGTGCAGGACGTGGCCGTCGCCCTGGCGCTGACGCTGTTTGCCGGCCTCCAGACGCCGGAATCCGCGAGCGATGTCGGGTCCGTCATGCGCGGAATCGGGACCGCGTTCGGCGGGATGTTCATCCTCGCCGCCGCCGCTGCGGTCGCGGCGCGCTGGCTTCTGCCACGCATGTTCGCGTGGACGCGAAACTCCAGCGACATCGCGTTCATCTGGAGCCTCGCCTGGTGCTTCCTGTTCATCCTGGTCGCCGAGATGATGCACGTTTCGGTGGAGCTGGGCGCCTTCATAGCTGGCGTCGGACTGGCACAGCTTCACTCTTCGGAAGAGCTCCGGCGTCGCGTGCAGCCGCTCGTCAATTTCTTCCTCGCCCTGTTCTTCGTATCGCTCGGACTGCATATGCAGCCGGGATCCGCCCTGGCGCAGTGGCCGCTGCTGCTCGCGATCATGGCGACGGTCATCGTCCTCAAGCCTGCCGTCCTGTTCGCGACGATCATCCGGCTCGGTTACGACCGCAGGACATCCTTCCTCTCCAGCCTCACGCTGGCACAGATGAGCGAGTTCTCCTTCATTCTCGCCGCCACGGCCGCTGCGAGTGGAGCGCTGCCGGAGGAGCTGCTCTCCGTGATCACGCTCGCCGGCCTGATCACGATCGCGATCTCCTCATACCTCATCCTGTGGAGCGAAACGATCTACGATCGAATCGGCGGTTCGCGCCTGCTGTCCCTGCTCGGCACGTCCGAAGCAGCGGAGCAGAAGAAGGAGCGGGCGCTCGAGGACCACATCGTCGTGATCGGCATGAACACGCTGGGCATCCGCATCGTGCGCGAGATGGCCGCGCGCGGCGAGACGGTGCTCGCGGTCGATACCGACGCGGCAAAGCTCCACGGCCTGCCAGCGCGCACGCTGCTCGGTTCAGTCGATGACTCGTCGGTTCTCGATGAAGCACACTTCACGAACGCGCGGCTCGTGGTCTCCGCGCTCCAGATCGAGGACACCAACAACCTGCTCGCATACCGCTGCCATGCAGCGGGAGTGCCGGTCAGCATTCACGCATTCGATCCGTCCCTGATCGACGAGCTGAAGGAGCTGGGCGCAGATCACGTGATGGTGCCGAAGCACGATGGGACCCGTGAGCTGGCGCTGCGACTGCGTCAGGCGGGAGTGCTGGACTGATGGAGCCGATCGCCCTCCTTCTGTTTGCCGCCGCCATCGCGTACGGCGTTGCACACCTGCTCCACGTGCCGTCGATTCCGGTGCTGCTGCTCACCGGCGTCGCATTGACGCTGACGCACCCGCTGCCGGCGGACCTGGTGCAGGACACGCTTGTTCTCGGCACGACGCTCCTGCTGTTCGCGACCGGCATCGAGCTGAATCCGCGACGGAGCCGCGCCCAGCGCACCGCCGCCGGGCGTGTCGGCACCATCCAGTTCCTGCTGCTCGGTGCTGTCGGTCTCCTTGCCGCGGTTGCGCTCGGTTACGACCTGTTGCCCGCTATGTACATCGCGCTCGCACTCACTGCGAGCTCGACGCTCGTCGTCGTCCGACTGCTTCAGCGGCGCCGGCAGATGTTCGAGCCGTTCGGCCGGCTGGTGCTCGGTGTGCTGCTGCTCCAGGACGTCCTCGTGCTGCTGCTCATTCCCGTGGTGACGGACATGCCGGACGGGCTGCTGCCGGTGATCACGGGAGTCGGCGCGACGCTCGCGCTGGTCGGGCTCGCCTGGGCCACGTTCCGCTGGGTGGCCCCGCTCATTCAGCGGCTCGATCGCGAGGACGAGGTCATTCTGCTCGTGCTGCTCGCCGTGCTGTTCGTATTCATTGGTCTCGCCGACCTGCTGGATCTGCCACTCGTAACCGGCGCGTTCCTGGCCGGTATCGGCCTCTCCCGATTCCCGCTCAACGGAATGGTGCGCGCACACCTGGGCTCGATCGCCGAGTTCTTTTCCGCGCTCTTCTTCATTGCACTCGGCGCGCTGATCGGCATCCCGACTGGAATCGAGCTGTTCCACGCCCTCATCCTGGCCGCGGTTGTGGTCATCGTCACGGCGCCGCTCGTCACCGTGATCGCAGAACGGGCGGGCATGTCGAGCCGGGCGTCGATCGAGGCGGGCCTGCTGCTCACGCAGACGAGCGAGATATCGCTGGTGATCGGCCTGTTCGGCCTGATCGCGGAACAGATCACGAGGAGTGTGTTCATCGTGATCGCGCTCGTCACACTCTTCACGATGCTGCTCACACCGTTCATCGCGAACGACGCCGTAGCGTGGTGGCTGATGCGCCGGCGGCGCGTGCGCGCGATCCCGCAGCGTCGCAGCCTCGACCGCAGGACGCCGACGACGGGACACGTGCTGATCCTGGGATCCGGAGCGACCGGCATGCCGCTGCTGGAGACCGTGCTCGGCATGGGGCATGACGTGCTCGTGATCGACGACGACCCCGTGGTCATCCAGCGGCTCCGCGAGGCGGACATCCCCTGTCTGCGCGGCGACGCCTCCGACATCGCCCTGCTGCAGCGCGCGGGCGCCAACAAGGCGCGCATCATCACCTCGACCATCCGACGGCCGCAGGACAACCGTCGCCTGCTCGAGTTTGCACGGGGCGTTCCCGCGCTCATACGTGTCTTCGAGGAATCGGATGCCGAGTGGATCAGTCAGCTCGGGGGGACGCCCGTCATCGCGTCGCATGCGGCGGGCGCGGAGATGCTGAAGTGGTTCGACCAGGAGTTCGACCGCCCCGGCAGGACCGTAGAACCCGCGGCCGGAGCGCCGGCGGGAGAAGAGTGGGCGGGCTAGCCGTTCATGCGCGGTATCAGGCGACCGAACGACATGGCGGCCGCGACGGCTCGGTCCGGCTTCACCTGCGCAACCGTCGAGAGCCGGCCGCTCGCATCGATCCGGCGCACGCGCACGCCGTGGCCGTATTCCAGCACGTACACGATGCCGTTGGACACCGCGACGCCGGTCGGTGTCCAGCCGCGATCGGACTTCAGCAGCTCGCTCGCCGTGCCGTCGGGCGCAATGCGGATGACCGCTGCGCGCGTCGTGTTCGTCACGTAGATCTCGCCCCGGCTGCCCGCCGCTATGCCGGTAAGGTGGCCATGCACGTCGCCGAACAGCCGCGCGAAAAGGGACTGCCGCGGCTTCAGCAGGCGCTCGCCCTTGGCGATCGTCTGCACCGAGCCGTCCGTCCGCACGCGCCGGATCGACGCTCCCGACGTCACCAGCAGGTCACCCTCATCCGTACGCGTCATCCCGCCGATCGGCAGGAACCGCGCTTCCGCTCCCGTGCCGTCCCGGAAGCCCATCTCGCCGCCCGCGATCAGCTCGTGATCGTGCTCGCCCGCGCGCACCAGCCGCACACCCGTCTCCCGGTCGCTGCCGCTCGACGCGATCATGTCGCCATTGTCCTCGACGACGAACGCATGGCCATACTCCGGTACGTCCGTCCGCGACACGTCCGTCGTCCCGCGCGCATCCGCCCGCCACACCAGTGTACGCCCCGCCTCGTCCTCATGCGTCCCATACAGATGCCCGTTCGCGTCCAGGCACAGCGTGCGGCCGTTGCGACCCGTGACGAACGCCTGCACCGCGCCACCCGGCTGAACCCGCCACACCGTCTCGTTGTAGCTGTCCACGAAGAACACCGTGCCGTCGTCCGCGGCCACTATACCGCTGGTCATCGGCCCCGCGGGTCCCAGAGTCGGGATGGTCGGGATCGTGGGGATGGCACCCGTGGATGCAACAACGAGGGGGATGGCAATCGAATACAGGCGATTCACAGCGGCCTCCCTGCGAGCTGACGCAGTCGACGAGAGATGGCGTGCGGCCCGGTAGATCATGTCAATGCAGCCACTTCGGTTACCGGGCACTTGTCCTCAGTACGCAGCCAGCGGTGGATTGGATTCGCGCGATCGGGCCCGACATCCTGATGAGACGCGCCCAGACGCCGAATAGTTGCGATCTGTGGCCCGGATCGTAGAAGGGGCAACGTGCGTACCCGACACCCATGTACAGCTATCTGTAGCTATTACAAGCACTTACGAAAAGTGCCGGCTGGCAGGCCGCCACGCGTGCGTACTGCGGGCGGGATGACCCGTCCCACAGGCGGACAATGGAGTCAGCCGATCAGGGACGCTGCTGGCCGGTGAGGACGGCGGTGGCGGTGAGCACGAGGAGGGCGAACAGCAGCTCGGCGCCCGCGGCGAGCCGCAGACGGCGTAGGCCACCGGCCGCGCGCAGGCGGGGCCGGACCATGCGCCAGTTGACGAATCCCGCCGCCCCAACGCCCGCGACGAAGAGCAGCTTCAGCAGCAGGACGCGACCGTACCCGGTCGTCCACAGCTGGGACAGCGTACTGAAGTGCGCCAGCGCGTTGATGCCGCCCGACAGCATCACGATCGCTCCGCCGGCCAGCGCGAGCGGCGAGAACGTGTCGATGGCCCGCGCAGCGGCACCCGTTCCGTCGGCTTCGAGGCGGAGGATCGCGGGTAACCCGGCAAACATGAGCACGGCGAGCATGCCCAGCCACGCGCCAGCACCCGCCACGTGAAGGGCATCGTTCACGATGATGAGCCTGCCAATACCCGTCGCCGCCGCCGCATGGCCTGACAGCGCCGGAATCGCGGCCAGCCCGAGAACCGCGATGACGGCGACGACCGATGCTGCGCGGTCGCGGCCGGGGCGTGCCCAGACGATGGCCATTCCGAGCAGTGCGAACAGCACGGCCTGGAGCAGCCAGGCGCGACCCCAACTGGTGTCGGTCAGCATGATGGAGAGGAGCTCCGTATTCCAGGCACGTTCGGACCCGTGCAGCGAGATAGACTGGGACCAGAGCCGGAGCACGGCGGCGAAGGCAAGAAAGACGGCCGCACCTGCAATGACGCTCCAGATCCGTCGCTGGAGCGCGCTCGCCGTCACGGCTGTCAGCTGGAGTCGCGGCAGGAGCACCACTCGGAACGTGACGGCGCCGAGCAGCAGGAGGAGTGCGCCGAAATGGAGTCCCCTGCCGATGGCGCCACGCACGACACCGACGGGTTCGGCATCGGTGTGATGTCCATGCGGGTCGTCCCCTCCCGACACCGTGGCTGGAGGCGCGGTGACGCCGGGCACGGCTCCGCGCTGTGCGGCCGTGTCCGGCGTCGCTGCGCTGTCCGGCGCCAGCACGAACGAGTACGATCCCTGGAGCACGTGGCCGTCTGCACCGGCCGTGCGCCAGCGCACGACGTATGTACCGGCCTGTGTGAGCGACGGCAGACGGAGCGTGATCTCGCGGTCGGACCCGCTCATGAACACCACATCGCCGAGCGTCACCGGGCGTCCATCGGGTGCAGTGAGGGTCACGCTCGTGTAGCGTCCCTCGATGCGCGCCGAGAACAGCAGACGCAGGTGCGACGGCAGTGTGGACAGCACTTCATCGGCGGCGGGCGACGATTCGTCGAGCTCGATGTGTGCGTGCGCCGCGCCAGGCAGCAGAAGCAGCATGGCAAACAGCAGCACCATCCAGCCGCGCGGCGTCGCTGGCCGGCGCATCATCGGGGCCTCGTTCATCGCACCAAGGTAAAGGAGAGAGCCGTGACTGTCACCACGACACGGACGGCATTCGTGGCCGGCGCCACGGGCTACACCGGACGGGCCCTGGTCGACGAGCTGCTCAGCCGGGGGATCCGGACCGTCGCGCACGTGAGACCGGATTCTGCGCGACGCGAGGAATGGCGGACGCATTTCGAGAATGCCGGCGCGGTCGTGGACCTGACTCCGTGGGACGACGATGCGCTCGCCGACACGCTCGCCCGCGACACACCCGACGCCGTTTTCGCGCTCCTCGGCACCACGCGCGCACGCATGCGAGGATCCGGTGGCCGCGACACCTACGAAGCCGTCGATTACGGCCTGACCGCGATGCTGCTCCGCGCGGTGCGCCGCGGCGCCCCGGACGCACGCTTCATCTACCTGTCGTCGGCCGGAGTGGGTCCATCCGCGCGCGGCGAGTACCTGCGCGTGCGCTGGCGCCTCGAACAGGAGCTGCGCGCGAGTGGCGCTCCGTGGACGATCGTGCGGCCCGCGTTCATCACCGGCGCTGACCGCGACGAGTCCCGCCCGCTCGAGCGCATCGCCGGCTCGGTCATTGATGGTGCGCTGCGCATCGCCGGTGCTCTTGGCGCCAGCACGCTACGGGAACGGTATGCATCCGTGGACGCACAAACGCTCGCACGCGGACTGGCGCATTACGGATTCGACGATTCCGGAGCGGGGCGAGTCCTCGGTGCAGCGGACATCCGGGGCTCGGGCGGATTGCACAGCAGCTCGCGGTAATCCGGATGTACGCCGATGTAATCGCGGCCTTCGAGCTGCTCGAGCATGTTGTTGAAGATGTCGCGGTTCAGCGGGTACCTCACGCGGTAGCCGCGGCGGTAGATGGCGAACAGCGTTCGTCGCACGAGCTCCACGGGCAGCTCCTGACGCTTGTCGCCGATCGGCTGCCGGTACAGGATGTAGCGCTCGTCGGAATCGAGTGACATGCCGGGGTGGTAGTACCGGATGTCGAACGGGATCGCACCGCGTGTCCGCACAAGACGCCGCAGCCACGGGCTGTCCGCGCGGACCTCGCCGAGCACCCAGGCCAGATCGTCGTACTCCTCACGTCGCGCGTCCGCGCGAAACACCTCGATGAGTCGCGGCCGCAGCAGCCGCGCGAGGCGCCGGCCGCGATGCTGGCGGCGCACGGCCAGGTAGGTGATGAAGCCGGCATTCACGCCATCGAGATAGAGTCCCGCAATCGTCCCCGCCGGTGTTTCGTCGTCGTCGTAAAGGGCGGTCAGCAGGTGGAAATTATAGCCGGAGAGCATGCCGAGACGACGCTCCGCCAGCTCGGAGCGGAGCTCGGCGAGAGGCTGGCGCTCGTGCGCCGCGAACATGTCGGCGATAACGGCGAGAGCTGCCTCGGCCATCGGCTCGCGTTCATCGCGGATCTCGAAGATCCGGACTTCATCCGTCATGCATGCGGCTCCGCGGTGACGGCGGCCGGGTCCACCGTGATCGGCGGTATCGCGGCCGTGTCGATGCGGAACAGCCGCGCCGAGTTCTTCCACAGGACCAGCTCGGTCTCCTCAGGCGACAGGTGCAGGTTGCGGACGAAACGCTGGTAGCTGCCCATGTCGCAGATCGGCCAGTCCGTGCCGTACAGCAGCTTCGAGGGATCGCCGGCGAACGCGACCACTTCGTTCACCTGCTGCAGCATGAACTTCTCGAAGCGCTCCTCGAAATGGCCGAGCGTGAAGCCCGAAATGTCACCGACGACGTTGGGGTTCTTGTAGATCACCTCCATGGCATCGGTGATCCAGGGATTGCCGAGATGGCAGATGACGAACGTGACCTCCCGGAAGTCGACCGCCACTTCGTCCACTTCGAGCGGATGCGCGTACTTGACCTTGCCCTTGGGGTCGTATGTGTCGCCGGTGTGGATCATCACGGGCACATCGAACTCGCCCGCCAGCTCATAGACCACGCGCATGCGCGCGTCGTGCACGTAGAACGGCTCATAGCCGGGGTATAGCTTGAGCCCCTTGATGAGGCCGGCGCTGAGAAGCATCCGCAGCTCCGCCAGGTCCGCCGCGCGGTAGTTCAGGTAGCTGACCGCCGCGACCACGCCGATGTGCGGGTCGCCCGACACGACGTCCAGGATCTCGTGGGCGTCCGGCCGGTTCTCGTTGCCGAGGTAGCTGGACAGCACGAGCGCGTAGTCCACGCCGTGCCGGTCCATCTCGCTGCGGAGCCGGCGATAGCGCCCGGCGAGGTCGGCGGAGTCGTCGTCCTCGTAGCGGTTCAGATGTACATGGCAGTCGATGATCATGGCCGTCCCTGTGTGGTCAAAGGCTGAATAGCGGGGCAGATGCCGTGCCACCGGTGGCCGACATCGCACGGACGATGCAAAGCGGGGGAGCCCGCCCGTCGCTGGCGACTGCGGGGGCAGCCGTTTAGCTTCACCACCCCGGGACCGGCGCTCTGGCTGCGCCGGTCCGCAGTATGGCTTCTGCGCGAGATATCGTATGGAACTCCTGTCCGATCCGTCCGTCTGGATTGCGTTCGCTACACTGACGCTGCTCGAGATCGTCCTCGGTATCGACAACATCGTCTTCATCTCGATCCTGGCGGGCAAGCTGCCGCCCGAGAAGCAGGCGCGCGCCCGCACGGTGGGACTGGGCCTCGCCATGCTCATGCGCATCCTCCTGCTCCTCGTGCTGTCCTGGATCATCCGCCTGACCGCACCGCTCTTCGCGGTGCTCGGGCAGGAGATCTCGGGACGGGACCTGATCATGATCGCGGGCGGTCTGTTCCTCGTCGCGAAGAGTACGTACGAGATCCATGACAAGCTCGAGGGCGAGCACGGGGAGAAATCGAAGAAGGTGCCGCCGACGTTCTCTGCCGTGATCATCCAGATCCTCCTCCTCGACATCGTGTTCTCACTCGACTCCGTCATCACCGCCGTAGGCATGGTGGACCAGGTGGAGGTGATGATAGCGGCTGTCGTGGTCGCAGTGGCCTTCATGATGTTCTTTGCGGGTCCGATCAGCCGGTTCGTGGAGAAGCACCCGACCGTGAAGATGCTGGCGCTCAGCTTCCTGCTGCTGATCGGTGTGACACTGATCGCAGAAGGGTTCGAGCAGCACATCTCGAAGGGCTACATCTACTTCGCCATGGCGTTCTCCGTTATGGTCGAGATGCTGAACCTGAAGATGAAAGCGGGTAAGCGAGCGCCGGTCAAACTGCACGATCGTTATGCCGGACCTGCGGGAGAAACGACGGTATAATGGCGAAGGTCAAGCTGGCGAATGTGAAGGGAGAGGCGTGGTCGCTGATCCGTTCACATCGCCGCAGCCTCACGATCGGCCTCGCACTCATGGTTGTCGGCCGCATCGCGGCGTTCGTGCTGCCCATGAGCACCAAGTTCCTGATCGATGAGGTGATCACCCTCGGTCGTGCGGAGCTGCTCCTGCCGATTGCAGGCGCAGTCCTGGTCGCGACGCTCGTGCAGGCTGCGACGGGCTTTGCGGTGGCAAAAGTCGTGAGCGTTGCGGCGCAGCGCGCCATCGCGGAGCTCCGGCTCAACGTGCAGCAGCACGTGCTGCGACTGCCCACATCCTACTTCGATTCCACCAAGTCCGGCGTTCTCATATCGCGCATCATGACCGACCCGGAGGGAATCCGGAACCTGGTCGGCACCGGCATCATCCAGCTCGTGGGCGGTGTCTTCACGGCCATGATCGCGCTCGCCGCGCTCCTGTACTTCAACTGGCAGCTCACGGTCGGGACGATCCTGCTGCTGATCGTGTTCGCCGCGGTGATGGCGATCGCGTTCAGGAAGCTGCGCCCGATTTTCCGAGAGCGCGGCGAGATCAACGCGCAGGTGACGGGCCGACTCGGCGAGACGCTCGGCGGTGTACGCCTGGTGAAGGTGTACGTGGCGGAGAAACGTGAGGAGGAGGTGTTCAACACGGGCGTGATGCGGCTGTACCGCAACATCGCGAGCACCATCACCGGCACGTCGCTGGTTTCATCACTGTCCATCGTGATCGTCGGCGGTGTCAGCCTGATCATCATCATAGGCGGCGGCCGCGCGGCGCTGGCGGGTGAGATGACGACCGGCGAGCTGATCACGTTCACGTTCCTGGTCGGGATGATGGTCGCGCCGCTCGTGAACATCGCGAGCATCGGTACGCAGATCACCGATGCGTTCGCGGGCCTGGACCGTATCCGCGAGCTGCGCGACGTGGAGCCGGAGGATGCGGACGATGCCAATCGCGAGCCGCTGGGCGAGGTGCTCGGCGCGGTCGAATTCGAGGACGTGTCCTTCTCTTACAAGGAGGGCGCGCCCGTATTGCGGGAGGTCTCGTTCGAGGCACCCGCGGGCACGACGACGGCCCTCGTCGGTCCGAGCGGTGCCGGCAAGAGCACGCTGATCTCGCTGATCATGGCGTTCCACTACCCGGACACGGGTCGGATCCTGATCGACGGTCGGGATCTAAGCAATCTGCGGCTCATGGACTACCGCCGGCAGCTCGGCGTCGTCATGCAGGACAACTTCCTGTTCGACGGCACCATACGCGACAACATCGCCTATGCGCGACCGGACGCGACGGATGACGCGATCCGCGCTGCGGCGCACGTCGCGAATGCGGACGAGTTCATTGACCGGTTCGAGGATGGCTATGACACGATCGTCGGCGAGCGCGGCGTGAAGCTGTCGGGCGGGCAGCGCCAGCGCCTGGCGATTGCACGCGCGATCATTGCCGATCCGCGCCTGCTGATCCTCGACGAGGCGACGTCGAGTCTGGACAGCGAGAGCGAGGCGCTGATCCGCGACGGTCTGCGGCGGCTGCGCCAGGGACGCACGACGTTCGTCATCGCGCACCGGCTCTCGACCATCCAGAGCGCCGACCAGATCCTCGTGCTCGATGATGGCCGCATCGTGCAGCGCGGGACACATGCGGAGCTGCTGCACCGCGGCGGATTGTACCGCGCGCTCTACGAACGACAGCAGGGCCTGGAGCGGGACATCTTCATGAACCCGGGCGAGGATCCCGTGCCGGGTGAGGGGGAATGGGTGGTCGGGAAGGCCGACGGCAGCTGAGAGTACCCCGCCGGATGGCGCTGCGAACCACGCCGGCCGCCCGGTCCTTCTACCGCCTCAGCGGGGCGGCTTCTATTGCGCCGGGCTGGTGAGGTCGAGCACCACGCGCCACTGCCCGTCCCGCTCACGGCGCCAGATCCTCACGTAGTCGCCCGACTCCGTCGCTTCCTTCCCGCCGAGCGCGGTCAGCACGACGTAGGGGCCGTACGTATAGCCCAGATCGCCGGAGCTGGCCACCGCACCGGCCGCCGGCTTCCACGTGTAACCCGGCACCGCGCGGAGGTACGCCACCGCGCTGTCTGCCTTGAGCGGGAACCGGCCGTTCCGCAGGAGCTGCATGTGCGGAGCGGCGCGCCGGCCGAATGCGGAGCCGGCTCCTTCCGCCGATGCGGCAGCGGCCAGCGCGGAATCGGCGGCCATCAGGCTCGCGAGCGCCGCCGTCTTCTGATTGCCGGCGCGCTGCCAGCCCGCCCTGCCGGGAGCGCGCACAGGCGTCGGGCCGACGGGGTCGGGGCTGTGAGCGATGCCGGCGTCGAGCTCGGCCTTCCATCCGCCATCGGGCTGACGCCGCCAGATCGTCACGTACTCGCCGAACGTCGGGTCGACATCGGTGCGCGACCGGCTGGATCCGATCCATGGACCCGTCGTGTAACCGAGATCGCCGGCACGCGACATGTCGGCGAACACAGGCTCCCACACGAGTGCGAGATCGGCCGGCATGGGCCGCGCACGGAGCCACGCGAGCGCTTTCACCGCGCGCGGGCGGTAGAGCACGCCATTCTCCGCCATGAATGCCAGGAACGCGGACTGCGTCCCGGCGCGCACCGAGTGCTGCGCGAACGCGCGCTCCGCGGCGACCATGGAGGCGAGGGCGGTATCGCTCTCGAGCCGGTTCTGCGCGAACGCGGGCAGCGCGCCTGTGCCGGCGAGGAGGAGGGCGACTGTGAATATCCTGGTGCGCATGTGCTGCTATCCTGAAGGACGTCGTCGTCGTGATTTACTGGCTCTCGAGCCGCCCGGAAGCTAACCTGACGGCGTGATGAGAGCACCCGATGTAGTGGTCGCAGGCCTTGGGGCGCATGGCGCCGCGCTCATGCACGAGCTGGCGCGGCGCGGTGTATCCGTGCTGGGGCTCGACATGCATACCCCGCCGCACGAGTACGGCTCCACGACGGGCCGCACGCGCATCACCCGGCAGGCATACTACGAAGACCCTCTTTACGTTCCGCTCGTCCAGCGGGCGGGCGATCTGTGGGCCGAGCTCGAGGAGCTGACCGGGACAGTGCTTTACCGCCAGACCGGCGGCCTGATGGCCGGCCGGGCGGGCTGCGAGCTGGTTCGCGGATGCCTGGCCAGCGCGGAACGGCACCGTCTCCCGCACGAGCTGCTCGACGCCGGCGGTATCCGGCGCCGATTTCGTGCGATACAGCCGGACGAGGACGTGGTCGGTGTCTATGAGCCGAACGCCGGCGTGCTCCTGCTCGATGCGTGCATTCGCACCCTGCTGGAACAGGCGCAGGCGTATGGCGCGGAGGTCCGGACCGGCACGCGCATCACCGGCTGGCGCGCGGCTGGCGATGGCGTGACGCTCGAGACGACGTCAGGTACCATGCACGCGGGGCATGCGGTGTTCGCGGTCGGGTCGTGGCTCAATCCGCTGCTGGCGTCGGAACGTACGGATGCGCCGGTCCGGCTGAAGCTCACGGTCGAGCGGCAGACCGCGCACTGGTTCGGTGCTGCGCCCGGCGTGCACGGCTTCAGCGCCGCGGAGTGTCCGGTGACGATGCTGCAGCTCGCCGACGGTCGGATGTTCTACACGCTGCCCGACGTCGGGCATGGCCTCAAGGCCGCGTTGCATCATGATGGCGCCACGGTGACGGCGGACACGGTCGATCGCACGGTGAGCGCGGCGGAGGAAGAGCGTGTGCGCGCCCTGTTGCAGGACTGGATGCCGGGCGCGGGTCACCGCGTACTGGATGGCGGCGTCTGTCTCTACACGAACACGCCGGACCGGCATTTCCTCGTGGACCGGCATCCGTCGCACGGGAACGTTCTGCTCGTGAGCGCGTGCTCCGGCCACGGCTTCAAGTTCGCTCCGGCACTCGCCGAAATCACTGCGGACCTGGCGCTGGAAGGCGATGCGGCGTTCGATGTGACGATGTTCGGTGCGGACAGACTGCGGGTGTGACGCCGACCTCAGCCGGTGGCGCCCTCCTCTTCCCACGGATAGGGCGCGCCGAAGCGGCCGCTGGTGAACGCATCTTCCACGACCGACAGCACGTAGGGCCATAGCGACGGCATCGCCTCGCGAATCGGATCCATGCGCTGAAGGATCTGCTCGCGCGTGCGCGCACGGAACCGCCAGTCGCCATCGTCGCGGTGGCGGCCCAGGATGAACGGCTGAATACGGTCCACGGCATTCGCCAGCGCGGCGGCAGGTGTGCGCATGCCCTCGAATTCCTCCCAGAGTGCGAGGAACTCGGACGACTGATCGTCGGGCAGCATACCGAAGAGGCGGATTGCGGCCTGCCGCTCGCGCTCTTCCTTGTCGACGTAGCCGTCGTTGTCGTAGCAGTATGTGTCGCCCGCGTCGATCTCGACGATGTCATGAATGAGCAGGAGGCGGATGACGTGCAGCACATCGATGTCCGCTGGCGCATGCTCGTGCAGCAGCATGGCCATGAGTGCCACGTGCCAGGAGTGCTCCGCGCTGTTCTCCTGCCGCGAGCCATCCGTGACGCGACTGACGCGGAGCACGTTCTTGAGTTTGTCGACCGCGACGATGAACTCGAGCTGCTGGGCGAAGCGGACGTCCGCTGGCAGCTGGCCCGCCGCGGCCGCACGCGATGCCTCGACGTCCGGATGCGAGGCGTCCGGGCGCGGCCGGGCGGCCGCGGCGGCGCGCGCCGTTCCGGAGTCCGGAGACGATGCGCCGGGCGCTTCGCTCACGCGGCCGCGGAGTGGGATGCGACGGCGCCGCTCAGCGAGCTGGCGATCGCCTCAGGAGAGCGGCCCTGGATCTGATGGCGTTCGAGCATGAACACCAGCTCGCCATCCTTGAACAGCGCGATCGCCGGCGATGACGGCGGATAGGGCGCGAACAGCTCGCGCGCACGCTCGGTGGCCTCGAGGTCGGCCCCGGCGAACACCTGGCCGATGGCGCCCGGCTTCGGGCCCTGTTCCAGGGCGAGCGCCAGTCCCGGGCGCATGGTGCCAGCGGAGCAGCCGCAGACGGAGTTGACGACGATCATTGCAGTGCCGCCCTTCGAGTGCGCGATGAACTCCTCAACGGCTTCGGGCGACTTCAGGTCGACTGCGCCGAGCTCCGCGATCTCGCGGCGCATCGGTGCAATCATCATTTCTGGGTACCGGTGCATCGTGCCTCCTACGCGCGTGCGCGTCATTTGTGAACTCCCAATATCGAGGAGCGGGCATGGCGGTTCAAGTACCCATGATCGATGCGGACGGTGTCAGTGCGGCGCTTTCCTACGTCGACTGCATCGAACTGATGGAAGACGCGCTGCGCACATTCGACCGTGGCGACGCCGTCCAGCCGATGCGCAGTGTCATCCAGCTGCCCGATGGCACGGGGACGCTGTATACCATGCCGGCCTTCATCGCGGCGCCACGATCGCTCGCGGTGAAGATGATTGCGGTATTTCATGGCAATGACGCGCACGGCCTGCCGTCGCACCAGGGTATCGTGGTTGCGTTCGATCCCGACACGGGCTCGCCTGTACTGCTTATCGATGCGGCACGTCTCACAGCCATCCGTACGGCGTCCGTCAGCGCCGTGGCGACGCGGGCGCTCGCGCGCGCCGACGCCGGGGTGCTCGCAGTCCTGGGCACGGGTGTGCAGGCGCGCAGCCACATCGAAGCCATCGCTCTCGTCCGAGCGATCCACGAGGTGCGGGTCTGGGGGCGCAGGCCGGAACGCGCACGAGAGCTCGCTGGCCTGATCACAGGCAGCGCGGCATCGGCAGGTGACACTCCGGCGGTCAATGTGGTAGTCTGCGACAGTGCCGCCGACGCGGTCGCGGACGCGGACATCATCTGCACCACGACCAGCGCGCGCGAGCCGGTGCTGGAGGGTGCCTGGCTGAAGCCCGGCGCGCACATCAACGCGATCGGCGCCAGCACGCCCGACGCGCGCGAGCTGGACAGCGCCACGATCGCCAGATCGCGCGTATTCGTGGACAGCATCGATGCCGCGCTCATGGAGCCCGGCGACCTGCTCGTTCCATTGGGCCAGGGTGTGACCGATGTACGGGGCTGGGCACCGATCGGCGCGGTTCTGAACGGCAATGCGCCCGGTCGCCGGGCCACGGAGGAGATCACGCTGTTCAAATCGGTGGGACTGGCGATCGAGGACGCCGCGGCCGCGGCACACATCGCGCGGCGGCAGCCTGCACCTGGAGAGGCATGACATGGAGCTGCACGCAGGGACGAGCGGATTCAGCTACAAGGAGTGGAAGGGCAGCTTCTACCCGGAGAAGATGAAGGAAGCGGACATGCTCCCGTATTACGCGGAGCGGTTCGACACGGTGGAGCTGAACAACACGTTCTATCGCCTGCCGAACGAGTCCACGCTGCAGCAGTGGGCCGCGCGCGTGCCGGAGGGATTCCGCTTCTCACTCAAGGCGTCGCGCGTCATCACTCACCTGAAGCGACTGAAGGATGTGGCCGACCCGACGGCGTACCTCTATCGCGTCACCGAGTCCCTGGGCGCCGCGCGCGGGCCGATCCTGTTCGGACTGCCGCCGAACATGAAGATGGACCTGGACCGGTTGCGCACTTTCCTGGGGTTGATCCCGCCCGGCGTCCCGACCGCCATCGAGTTCCGTCATGAGTCGTGGCACGATGACGCTGTCTTCGAGGTGCTGCGTGACCACGGTGTGGCCCTGTGCATCGCTCAGACGGAGGATGAAGAAACGCCCTTTGTCGCGACGGCCGGGTGGGGTTATCTGCGGCTCCGGCGCGAGGCATATGAGCCCGCGGAGCTCATGGAGTGGCGCGAGCGGATCGCGGCGCAGGTATGGGATCGGGCGTTCGTGTACTTCAAGCACGAGGACGCCGGCGTGGGGCCGCGCCTGGCTCGCGCGTTTCTGGACCTCCCGGTCAACGGGTAGGGCCGGCACGGGACGTCGAAGTGACGTCCGGGCTCGCCTGCACCTGCCCCAGAAACGCCGCGACGGTATCACCGAGCTCCGTGAGGACATCCTCGGCGGTGCGCCCGCTCCGCTTCAGCACTCCGAACCCGTGGTCGGCGCCGTCCACCACGTGCAATGTCGCGTGTGCTCCGAGGTCATCGGTGACACTGCGCATGAGGTCGATGTTTGCGAGATCGTCGCGCGTTCCCTGAAGGAACATCATCGGGACCGTCACCGCGGCGAGGTGCTCCGCACGATCGATCGACGGCTTCTTCGAGAGGTGCAGCGGAAATCCGAAGAATACGAGTGCCTCCAGCCGCGGCATCGGCTCCGCTGACTGGGCGCGCGATGTCATGCGTCCACCCATCGATTTGCCGCCGGCCGCAATGCGCAGTCCCGGCCATGTCTGCGCTGCGTTCGTGACCACCTCGCGCGTGGTGGTCTCCAGCACCGGCGCGCGGTCCGGCCGGCGGGATCCGGCACTCATGTACGGATACTCATAACGAAGTGTGGCGATGCCGCGGTCGGTCAACACCGCGGCAGCGGCCTCCATGAAAGTGTGCTGCATGCCCGCGCCGGCGCCGTGCGCGAAGACGTACAGCCACTCGGCCGTGCGGGGGATAGTGATCAACGCCCGAATGTCGCCGTGCGTCGTGCAGACGTTGATAGGCTGTGCTTCCGTCATTCCCTGTCGTCGTTCAGGCTTTGCTCAATGCCGCGAGGGCGCGGATCAGGTCGGGCGTTTCCGTCAGAACCGCGGCCATCGGGTCCTCCTTCAGCCGCGCCATACGCCGTGTCGCAGTCCGGATCGTGTGCTTCGCAATCGTCAGGCCGCGCTTCACCTCCGACCAGCGGAGCGGCATCGACACCGGCGCGCCCGGCAGCGGCCGCACGCAGAACGGTGCGACGAGCAGCTTGCCGCGGCCGTTCTGAAGGTAATCCACGTACACCCGGCCCTCACGCTGTGACACGATACGCGCGATCGACGCGATGTCCGGCAGCTCGCCGACAATGTGGCGCGCCAGCAGCTCTCCCAGCAGCTTCGCCTGCTCGTGCGTGCACTGCCGGCCGAGCGGTATCAGCACGTGGAGCCCGCTCGATCCGCTCGTCTTCACGTAGTTCGGCAGCCCTATGCTGTCGCAGAGACGATGGACCGCCTGCGCGACCCGGATGACGTGATCGAACGGGGCGCCCTTGGGATCGAGGTCGAGGCTGCACCAGTCCGGCTGCCCGGGGGCATCGATGCGGCTGCTCCATATATGCAGCGGAATGGATGCGTTGTTGGCGAGGTACTCGAGCGATGGCGTGTCATCGGCAATGAAGTAGCTGAGCTCGCGCTCGGAGCCGTCGCTCCATACCGTCTCCCGGCGCAGCCACGCGGGCGCCCACTCGGGCGCGTCCTTCTGGAAGAACGATTTGCCGTTGATGCCATCGGGAAACCTCGTCTGCACCACGGGCCGATCGCGCAGGTACGGGAGCATCCACCCGGCGATCGCGCGGTAGTACGCGATCAGATCCCCTTTCGTGTAGCCATCCTCCGGCCACAGCACCTTGTCCTCGTTCGTGAAGCGCACGCTGCGCTCCTCCTGCTTCGGCAGTCCGGCTTCGACGCGATGCCGCGCGCGCCCGGCTCGCTTCTGCGGTGACGTCGGGAGCGCGGCTTCTGCCGCGAGCGGTGACGTCGGGAGCGTGGCCTCTGCCGACCTTCCCGCAGAGACACCGTCTTCCTGCGACTGCGCGTCCGTGACACCGTTTTCCTGCGAGCGCGCGTCCGCCGCGACGACATCCTCGAAGTGCAGCACGCACTCGGCAGCTTCCTTGTCGTCGCGCAACCGCAGGAACACCGGGTGCCGGAGCTGACCCGCCTCGGTGCGCTCCAGGTACCGTACCTCCACGACCACTCGCGGCTCGACCCAGCGATCTTCCGACGTCTTCGGCAGCCCCTCTATCGCCGGCCGGGTCCCCGTGGATTCACCCGCGCGCGCGATCACTTCCTTCATGTGCTTCGGCGTGAGCCCGGTGCCGACCGAGCCGGCATAGACCAGCCGGTCGCCGTCGTACTGCGCGATGTGCAGCGAGCCGAACGTGCCGCGCGTGCTCTTCGAAGCCTTGAGCCCGATGACCACGAAGTCGTCGACCTTGCTGGCGCGGATCTTCACCCACTCGTGCGAGCGACCGGACCGGTACACGCCGTCCGCGCGCTTGCCGATGATGCCCTCGAGCTGCATCGACTCTGCCAGGTCGAAGAACGCCCTGCCCCGACCGACGATGTGATCCGAGTATCGGAGCGTGCCCGTGGTCGGCAGCAGTTCGCGCAGCAGCTCCTTGCGTTTCAGGAGCGGGAGGCGGCGCAGATCATGACCGCCGAACGCGAGCAGGTCGAATACGTACAGTGTCGCCGGAAGCTCAGCGGCGGCGCGCCGAATGTCCACGCCGCGCGTGAGCCGGGCACGCTTCTGGAGTCGCTGAAAGCTCGGCAGCCCCGCATCATCGTGCACAACGACCTCGCCGTCCACGATGAAGTCAGTGAACGGCAGCCGCGCCAGCGCGTCCGCGATGTCGGGCAGCGCCCGCGCCATGTCGTTGCCGTTGCGCGACCGCAGCGTGACCTCATCGTTCGACCGGCCGCCGAGTACCCGGTACCCATCGTACTTCAGCTCGAACACCCAGCCATCATCGTCGAACGGCTCACGGCGCGTCTCGGCCAGCATCACCCGCATGTCCGACGGCGCGAGCGCGCGGCGCGGTGCGTCGAGCGCCGTGACATGCTGCGTGAGGTCAGCATCGCGATCGCGGCCCGTGCGCAGGTCCTCCAGAGTACGACCGGTCAGGATGGAGTCGTGCGAGAACGTGTCGCGGTCCTTCCCCTCCAGCGCATCGCGCTCCTTGATAAGCAGCCACTCGTTCTCGCCGCGCTTCACCTTCACCAGCGTCCACCGCCCGCGCATGCGATGACCGCGCAGCTCGAACAGAAGCTTCCCCTTATCCAGCCCTTCATGCGGATCCTCGAGCGGCACCCACACGCCCCGGTCCCACACGATCACTTCGCCCGCACCGTAGTTCCCTTTCGGGATGACGCCCTCGAACGTCGCGTACTCGACCGGATGATCCTCCACCATGAACGCAGCGCGCTTGATCCCCTGGTCATACGACGGATCCTTCGGCACCGCCCATGACTTCAGCACGCCGTCCAGCTCGAGACGCAGGTCATAGTGGAGATTCCGCGCCGCGTGCTTCTGCATCACGTAGAGCTGGCCGGTCGTCGAGCCGCCCGAGTCGAACGGCTCGGGCGTACGATCCGGCGCCCGCTTCGCGCGGTACGCCTCGAGGTCCGCAGCCTGTTTCCCGCGTGGTGTCATTTCGATGGATACAGTGATTGGCCGGGGGCGAGAGGCCTCGACGGCGTCAGTGTCCGCACGCCAGCGTACGCATGGTCTCTCCCCAATATACGGGCCGGCGGCTGAACCCGCGCCGAACATATGGTAGGTGCGTGCCCGGCGCCCGCGCGGCCGACCATCCCGGATTCCGTTCTGCTGGCAGCATTTCTGTTGCAGATCGCGGGTATTTCGTCTATATAGGTGCGCTATGAGCGCAAGAGCGATTGGCACGGCCACGGTATCGTTCGGCCTGGTGTCCGTCCCCGTCAAGCTTTACTCGACGGGCGACACGACGGCCGCGGTGAGCTTCAACTGGATCCACAAGGACTGCGG
>DATHUY010000049.1 GCA_035461765.1 Longimicrobiales bacterium | reverse complement strand
CACAGTCCTTCTTCGTGATCCCCGGGCCGATCGCCTCAGCCACCTGCTCGACGAGGTCGGCTTTGGTCATGGTTCCTCCTACCCTTGAGTAATGTGGGCCGGGTTCCGTCCCGTGCCCGGTCCGTGCTGCCTGCTCCCGTTCCGCTGTCTGTGCGGCGGGTCACCATGGTACGACATACTTCACCCGCGGTGCGGGGTTTGGATCGAGCGGCGCCGTCAGCCGGGCCAGCACGCGCGCCGAGCTGCTGCCCAGGATCAGGTCCCAGAACGTCACCCGATCCTCCGGCGGCCGGACCACCCGGGGGTCATCACCCAGCCCCGCCATGCGTCCTGCGGTCGCGAGCGCGTCGCGGCGATTGCCGAGTCCATCGATCAGGCGCTGCTCCAGCGCCTGGCGACCCGACAGGATGCGGCCATCCGCCACCTGCACCACCTGAGCGCGTTCGAGGCCTCGCTCCATCGCGACCACGTCGACAAACTGTGCGTAGACGTCCAGAACCAGCGAATCCAGGATCGCGCGATCACCCTCTCCGAGCGGGCGGAACGGTGAGCCGACATCCTTGTGCTCGGCGCTCATCACCGTCTGCATGCGCACGCCCACCTTCGCCATCAGCTCGCTCGCGTCGGGGATCTCCATGATCACGCCGATCGAGCCGGTGATCGAGCCCGGCAGGGCGAAGATCGAGTCGGCCGCGAGCGCTATGTAATAGCCACCCGACGCACCCACGCCGCCGATCGATGCGACGACCGGAACCTCGTCCTCGTCGCGTATCCGCCGCAGCTCCTGGTAAATGCTCTGCGAGGGAGCTACAACGCCGCCCGGCGAATTGATGTTGACTACGTATCCTCGGACGGACGGATCTTCACGGAAGCGGCGCAGGTCCTCGAGGAACTCCTCGTCATCGTCGATGATGCCCTCGACATCCAGGACCGCGATGCGACCGCCCAGCGACCATGCCTGTCCGCCACGCAGGGCGAAGATCACGGCGAGCGCGATGCCGGCAACGGTCATGAGCGAAATGACCGCTACGGCGAGGGTTGTGATTACCGACCGCCGGGACACGCGATTTACCGCCGCGAAAGCTTGTATGTCGTTAAGGTACGGGCACCTAGCTTAGAAGTAGGCGGCCGTAAAGTCAAGGATTTCAACGCCGGGCGGCCATGGCGGCCGCGAATTGATCGAACAGATAGCGCGAGTCATGGGGCCCCGGCGCGGCCTCCGGGTGGTACTGGACGCTGAACACGGGCAGCTCGCGATGCGTCAGCCCTTCCATCGTCTGATCGTTCAGATTCACATGCGTCACGCGGAGCGCCGGCGCGCCATCGACGGCGTCCGGCGTGCTGCCGCGCCGCACCGCGAAGCCGTGGTTCTGCGCCGTGATCTCGACGGCACCGTCGCTCATGCGGCGCACGGGATGATTCCCGGCGCGGTGACCGTAGAGCAGCTTGAACGTGCTGCCGCCGAAGGCACGCGCCACGAGCTGGTGACCGAGGCAGATGCCGAACACGGGCACACCGCGCTCTCCGAGAGATCGGATGGTTTCCAGCGCATGCCCCACCGCCTCGGGGTCACCTGGCCCGTTCGAGACGAAGAAGCCGTCGAACTCCTGCTCGAGGATGGCTGCCGCGGGCGTAGTCGCTGGGAGGGTGGTGATCGCGCACCCGCGCTCGGCCATCAATTTCAGCGAATGACGTTTCACGCCGAAGTCATAGGCGAGGACGCGGAACCGCTGTTCGCCGACGGGCTTTACGTCGTATGCCTCGGTGGTCGAAACACCGCACGTGAGATCGAGTCCCTCCATGCGCGGGTGCGCCTGGATGCGCGACATCAGCTCGGCCTCCGGAACGCCTACCGGCGCGATGGCCGCGCGCATCGCACCGGCGCTGCGCAGGTGACGCGTGAGCGAGCGGGTGTCGACCTCATCGAGCGCGACGATGCCCGCCCGCTCCAGGTACTGCTGCAGCGACCCTGATGCGCGCCAGTTGCTGTACGTGCTGGATGCTTCGCGCATGACGAACCCGGCGACCTGCACGTCCGTCGACTCGGCGTCCTCGGGCGTCACGCCGTAGTTGCCAATGAGCGGGTAGGTCATGGCGACGATCTGGCCGGCGTACGAGGGGTCGGTCAGGACCTCCTGGTACCCGGTCATCGACGTGTTGAACACCGCCTCGCCCAGCGTGTCGCCGGGCGCACCGATCAACTCGCCGGGAAAGCTCCGGCCATCTTCCAGCAGAAGGTATCCAGGTCGTGACACGCGGCCTCGCGTAACCATGGGCAATTGAAAGACAGGCGCGAATTTAGGGGCTCGCCCGTCACGTGGCAACAGAGGCGCCAGGATGCTGTGGCGATTAGCTCCGCGCACGCCGCAGAATCCTGCCGAACCCGTTGCGCCACGCGCCCCGGGAAACGACCTTCCGCCCCATGGATCTGGTCTACATCTATGCCGACGAGTCCTGCCTCGGCAATCAGTACAAGGACCGCGACAACCCCGGCGGTGCGGGCGGTCTGGTCGAGCTGTGGCGCGATGATGGGTGCGTGAGGCGCGACTACTGGTCGTCGGAGTCGGGCACCACGAACAACCGCATGGCCCTCATCGGCGCCACCGACCTGCTTTCGGCGCTGAAGCGGCCCTGCCGCATCGTCTTCACATCCGACTCACAGTATCTCGTCACGGGCATGCGCGAGTGGATCCACGGCTGGGCCGCACGCGGCTGGAAGCGCAAGACCGGGGCGATCGAGAATGTCGAGCTGTGGCGCACCCTCGCCGGTGCTGCCGGGCGTCATGCGATCGACTGGCGCTGGGTCCGCGGCCATGCCGGACACCCGCAGAACGAGTACGTCGACGAGCTCGCCGTCCGGGCGGCGAAGGAGCAGTCGAGCTCCGACGGGCTGGTGGAATCGAAATTCGTGGAGTGGCTCGAGGGGCACCGCGAGAAGCGGCAGAAGTACATGGACTTCTTCGAGATGAAAGCGCCCGAGGAAAAGCCGTTCCAGGCGGCGCGCACGCCGCCCTGACACCGGGTACGCCGCTGCCGACACACGTGCCGCTCTGATAGAATGTCAGCCTCTGCCAGGGCTGGGGCGAGGCGTAGGGGTAGGGGATGGCAGCAGACGCGGCGGATGGCCGGGGCGAGGGGTGAGGGAGCGGCGCACGGGCGGCGGGCGGCGACGGCGGAGGGGCGGATGGCCGGGGCCGAGCAGTAGGGAGCGGCGGGCGGGCGGAGGCCGGGCGGAAACGCGGCACCCAACCGCGAATCGACCATTCGTGGAGTGGGCTCAGCGACATTGGAGACTGGCGGCGCCAAAGGCCATCAAACCTCCAGAGTGGCGGCTACCGCAGCGATCGATGGAAGGTTGAGCGCGCCATGGGCGCAATACCCTCCATTTCCACACACCCATGCACGGCGAATGGACAGTTGGCTGTCCCGGCTGAAGCCCGCGCGCCCGCTCCACCGCCCGCCGGCACATGCCAGGCTCGTGGCCCGGCGGACCCTACCGCAGCCGGAAGAGCTCCTGAGCCCTCTCACCCCGTCCGGAACACCTCGCGGAACCCCCGCTCGACCGCATCACTTACCTCATCCATCTCGACATTCCGCTCCAGTACACGCTCGATGGAGGTCACGCCGAACTGCGTGATGCCGCACGGGACGATGCTGTCGAAGAAGGACAGGTCCGTGCTGACGTTCAGCGCGAACCCGTGTGACGTGATCCAGCCGCTGGAAACGCGCACACCGATGGCCGCGATCTTCTCGTCGCCCACCCACGTGCCGGTCAGCCCTTCCTTCCGGCCCGCGGCAATGCCGAACGATGCCAGAGCGCGGATGAGCACTTCCTCCAGGTCGCGCACATAGCGATGCAGGTCGCAGCGGTCCGGCTTCAGGTCGAGGATGGGATAGCCGACGAGCTGGCCGGGGCCATGGTAGGTGACATCACCACCGCGGCCCGTGTCGAAGACCTCGATATCGAGCAGTCTGCCCTGCTCCTCGTCGATCAGGATGTTGTCGCGGTGTGCGGACGTACCGAGCGTGATGACGTGCGGGTGTTCGAGCAGCAGCAGCGTGTCGGGTACGTCGCCGGCACGTCGGCGTGAGACGAGCGAGCCCTGGAGCTCGAGCGCTTCGCCGTACGGCATCCGGCCGAGCCGCTCCACGCGCATCCGTCGCGCGTGGAGCGGCACAGCGTCAGGCGTCTTCAGGGAAGTCCTCGAGCGTCTCCTTGAGACGCCAGAGGAAGCGTGCTGCATCGGCGCCATCCACGATGCGGTGGTCGTAACCGATCGAGAAGAGCGAGCGCTTCCGGATCGCGATGACGTCCGTGCCGTCCGCCTCGATGACCACCGGGCGCTTCTCGATGGCGCCGGTACCGAGGATGGCGGCCGTGCCCTCGGGGATGACCGGCATGCCGACCATGGTCCCGAGCACACCCGGGTTGGTAATGGAGAACGTTGCGCCCTGGATCTCATCGGGCTTGAGCTTCTTCGAGCGGGCGCGTTCGGCGACGTCGTTGATGCGCTTGCTGATGCCGACCAGGTTCAGCTCGTCGGCGTTCTTGACGACGGGCACGATCAGGCCGGGATTCAGATCGACCGCAATGCCGATGTTGATGTCGCCGCGGTAGATGATGTTGTCACCCGATACGGTCGAGTTCACCATCGGGAACTCGGGCAGCACGCGCGCCACAGCCCATGCGACGAAGCCGGTGTAGCTCACTTTCACGCCCGCCTGCTGCCACTTCTGCTTGCTGGCGGCTCGCACACGGTCGATCTGCGTGAAGTCGATCTCGATGAACGAGTGCACGTGCGCCGCAATGCGCTTCGCGCGCACCATGTGGTCGGCCGTCAGACGGCGGATCCGGTCCATCGGCTCGACATCATCGTTGTCGCGCACGGGGAACTCCGGATGACGCACCTGACCGTAGAATGTCTCCCAGAACGAGTCGGCCGTGACTGACGGCCCGCCCGTTGCCGCTGCCTTCTCCGGCTGCTTCGCGGCACCCGCCGCAGCGGGCTTCGCGGCCGGCTTCCCGCCCTTCTCGATGAAGGACATGATGTCCTGCTTGGTCACCCGGCCGGCGTGGCCCGTACCCTCGATGTCGGCGATGTCGACATCGTGCTCGGCGGCGATCCGGCGCACGAGGGGCGTCGACTTGCGGCGCAGCCGGTCTTCCGCGCTCTCGTCGCGGCCATCGGCAGGCGCCGCTGCGGGAGCCGCGCTCTTCGCGGTGGCGGCGGCAGGAGCCGCGCTCTTCACGCCGGCGGCGGCAGGCGCCGCCTCTTCCTTCGGGGCCGCAGCCTCCGCCTTTTCGGCTTCAGCATCCGGCGCGGCGGGGGCGGCCGCGGGCTTCGCGGCTGCGGCTCCCTTCTCCGTCTCCAGGATGGCCACGATCGTACCGACCTCGACCGTCTGTCCATCCTGCACGACGATTTCCGCGAGCGTGCCGGCCGCAGGTGACGGGATCTCGGCGTCGACCTTGTCCGTGGAGATCTCGAGAAGCGGCTCGTCGCGACCCACCTCGTCGCCGACCTGCTTCAGCCACTTCGAGACGGTGCCCTCGGCGATCGACTCGCCCATCTGGGGCATCGGAACTTCGATTCGCGCCATTACTGACTCCAACAGATTGTGAGAACGCGCTCACCGACGCACACGCGCCGGTGAATTCATGGTTTCGCGCCTGCTAATACCTGGCCAGGTACTTTGCCGCGGCAGTAATGTCGGCGATCTGCGGCAGGTAATAGTCCTCCAGCGGCGGCGAGTACGGCACGGGCGTGTCGATGGCCGTGACGCGCAGTATCGGTGCATCGAGCCACTCGAAGGCCTTCTCGCTGATCCGCATGGCCAGCTCACCGGCGATACCGCCGGTGCGCGTGTCCTCGTGAACGAGCAGCACGCGATTCGTCCTCTTCACCGATTCGATGACCGCTTCCTCGTCGAGCGGCAGCAGTGTGCGCAGGTCGAGAATCTCGACATCGAGCCCGATCTCCTCGTGCAGCTGCTCGGCCGCCTTCGCGCTCTCGTGCACCATGTTGCCATACGTCACGATCGTGAGATCCTTCCCCTCCCGGTGCAGCCGCGCCTTGCCGAGCGGGATCGGCTCGGACTCCGGCTCCAGCACCTCACGCAGGAACGGTGCGCGATACAGCTTCTTGTGCTCGAAGAACAGCACCGGATCATCGTCGCGGATCGCCGCCTTCATCAGGCCCTTCGCGTCACGTGCCGTGCACGGATACACGATCTTCAGACCCGGCGTGTGGAAGAACGCCATCTCCGGGTTCTGCGAGTGGAACGGCCCGCCGCGCACACCGCCGCCCACGGGTCCGCGCACGACCATCGGCACCGGGCCGCTGCCGCGCCAGCGTGACGTCGCGATGTAGTTCGTCAGCGGCTCGTATGCACACGACACGAAGTCCATGAACTGCATCTCGACGACGGGCCGCATCCCCATGTGGGCCGCGCCTGCCGCCGCGCCGGTGAAGCCGGCCTCGCTGATCGGTGTGTCGATGACGCGCTTCTCGCCGAAATGGTCGATGAAGCCTTCCGTGACCTTGAACGCGCCGCCATACGCCCCGATGTCCTCACCGATGAGAAACACCGTGGGGTCGCGCTCCATCTCCTCCCACAGCGCTTCGCGGATCGCTTCCAGCATGGTGACGGGCTTGCCGAGCTCGGTGTTCCGCACATGCTCCGGCTTCGGACCCGTCATGACTTCAGTCGCACTCACGCTCACACTCTCACTCGCAGACAGCGGCCACCCTGCCGGGAACCACCGTGGTTATGCGCCCCGTTGACGTGCTTCACCTCAGGCCTCCCGCGGGTCCGGCTCGGCCAGACGCGTCCACGGACGCCTCGCCGGCAGCCCGCCATAGACCTCGGCCAGCGCCTCCTCGGCCTGCGGCATGGGCGAGGCCTCCGCGGCTTCCCGCGCCGCATCGATTTCGCGCGTGACCCGCTCGTCCAACGCGTCCATCTCCGCCTGCGTCAGCATGTCCTCGTCCAGCACGCGCCGGACGAACCGGTCCACCGGATCACGCGCCTCCCACTCCTCCAGCTCGCCGGGCGGCACGTACTGCTGCGAGTCGTGCTCCGCGTGACCCTTGCGACGGTAGGTGTGCACCTCCAGCAACGCTGCGCCCTTCCCTGATCGCGCGTGCTCTACCGCCTTGCGCGTCATCTCGAGTACAGCGAAGACATCGTTCCCGTCACAGCTGTCGCCATACACACCGTAGCCCGGTGCTCGCGCGATGAACGACTCCGCTGCGGTCTGCTTCGAGACCGGCGTCGAGTATGCGTACCTGTTGTTCTCGATGATGACGACGAGCGGTGCCCGCTGCACTGCGGCGAGGTTGAAGCCCTCGTGGAACGCTCCGGTCGATGCGGCGCCGTCACCGGTCCAGGTGAGTGCCACGCGATCCTCGCCCCGCACCTTGAACGTGATCGCGACGCCCGCCATCACCTCGATCATAATGCCCAGGTGCGAGATCAGCCCGATGAAGCCGCGCTCGTAATCCGTGAAGTGCACGTTCTGCTCACGGCCCCACGTCGGCGAGTCGCCCTTGGCCATGTACTGGCGCAGGACGTCGACGGGGCGTGCGCCCATCATCAGAAGGGAGCCGAGATTGCGAATGGCGGGGGCGATCACGTCACCGGTTCCATCCTCACGGCGCCGCAGTGCGTAGGCGCTTCCCACCGCCACGGCCTCCTGACCGAGCGAGCGGTACAGCCCGCCAATCACCTTGTTCTGACGGTACAGGTTGGTGAGCACCTGTTCCGCCTCACGCGTCAGGCGCAGATAATAGTAGAGGTCCGACAGCTCCTCGCGGCTCAGGTCCGATGCTGCGGCGCCTGTCGCGCTACCGGCCGTTTTGATCATGCTCCCCCGGGACAACGGTGCAACACGCGGATTTCGCG
Organism: Longimicrobiales bacterium; assembly: GCA_035461765.1. Taxonomy (GTDB): domain Bacteria; phylum Gemmatimonadota; class Gemmatimonadetes; order Longimicrobiales; family RSA9; genus SH-MAG3. The sequence continues at coordinate 4,819 of DATHUY010000049.1, read as the reverse complement.
CGCGAAACGCGTGAAAATGGCCGCACCGGAGGAGAGCGTCAAGCACGTGCGCTTGTGCTCGCGCGGCACATCCATTAGCCTTCATTTGCAGACCCGACGCGAGCATGCGGCGGGCAGCGCGATGAAGCCCGACCTCCGCCCGGAGGCCGGGCTTTCTTTGTACCCGGAGGCAGCATGTCGCGGAAGACGAAGACGAAGTCGGGCCGATGGACCGAACGGGCCGGACAGGTCGAGGTCATTTCACCGTACGCCGATGGTGCTCCGACGCCACGTGAGCCGCGAACCTTCGACGACACCGCGCGGCGCGGACCCTACGAAGCCAGCTACGATATCGTCCTGGGCTACGGCCACGACCGGTCGATACTCCTGCCCTGACTTACCCGGGCGGCGTCCGCGTCCGGCCAGCAATCCCAGACTTTGAAACAGAAAGCCCGGCACCTGAAACAGGGGCCGGGCTGATCGGTATCCGGGGGCCGTGGCGATCCGCTTACGGCTGCGGCGGCGGGCTGCCTTCCGGCGGCGGCTGCGTACCCGCAGGCGCGACTGGCTCCGTTCCCGCCGGTGCAGGCTGGGCCCCGTCCAGCACGTTGGCAGGCGCCGTCGGTGCCGCGGGCTGGAACTGCCCCTGCAGGATCGACGACGGCTGAGCACGCCGCGAGGACAGCACCGACAGCGTCAGCGCGAGCGCGAGGAACAGCGCGCCGCTCGCCCAGGTGGCCTTGGTCAGCAGAGTGGCCGCCTGCCGGCCGCCGATCAGGCTGTCCGTGCCCGGACCGCCACCGCCGCCCATGGCCGCGAGACCGCCGCCCTTCCCCGACTGGAGGAGGACCACGACGGTGAGAAAGATGCCGACCAGCAGCAGCAGTGTGAGCAGCAAGGTGTACACGACGGACTCCGTGATGACGAAACGATGTCAGCCTGTAAAGCTGTCAGGAACCGAAGAGGCGCGCAAGCCCCGGCCCGCAGGTTCAGTCCACGTACCAGGCGATGTCAACCGCGCTCACGCGACCGTCCGCGATAGTGAATGTGACGGGTTGCTCGGCCCCCATGCCGCATTCGTACGTCATGCTGCCGGGGCCGCGCTCGCGGGGCTCACCCAGAACCTCCTCGACCTTCGATGCCGCGGCACCGATGCCGATGCCGGGATACGCCAGGTAGCGGTTGTCCTCCACCCCGACGTGAGTGGCCATGTCGCGAGATCCCGCCGGAGTTCTGATGTCGAGGACCAGCCGCGGATAGTGCACGGTGAACAGCGAGTCTACTGCGGCGGGGTCGTGGCGATTGGGCTCCGCGCGGCGGGCGATGCTGTCAGGCGCACCGAACTCCGCAGCGAATGCCTGTCGCGTCGGCGCGACCTTCAGCATGGTCGCGTGGAGATCCTCGCACGACGAGGGGACGGCGCCGTTACGGACGGCATCCGCTGTGGTGGTCACCGGCACGTCGACGCCGGGAGCAGGGCTGTCAACGCGCGCGTCGGGCTCGGGCTGACTATTGCCGCAGCCGAGAGTCAGAGCGCAAAGCGCGACAAGGGCCGCGCTCGCCGTACCGTACGGCACGGACCGCGTGCGCGTGCGTGCGGCCGGCCGGGGACGCGCCGGGCCCCTCATGCAGCGGCGATCCGGGCGAACGCGAGCGGGTCGAGGCTCGCGCCGCCGACAAGCAGCCCGTCCACACCGTCGGCTGCGAGCAGCTCGGCCGCGTTGTCGGGCTTGACCGAGCCGCCGTAGAGGATAGGGATCGCCGCGGCTGGCTTCCTGCCGTATCGCTCGGAGAGCCGGGCTCGCAGCACGGCGTGCGCCTCGGCGGCATCGGCGGGCGTCGCGACGACGCCGGTACCGATGGCCCAGACCGGCTCATACGCGACGACGATGGTCTCGGCTGCGGCAGCCGGTACGGCATCGAGGATGGCGTCGATCTGCCGCAGCAGCACCTCCTGCAGCTGCCCTGCCTCGCGCTGCTCGAGCTTCTCCCCGACGCACGCGATGGGGATGAGTCCCGCAGCGAGAGCTGCCGCACACTTGCGACCGACCTGATCATCGGTCTCACCGAAGATGTGCCGCCGTTCGGAGTGACCGGCGAGCACCCAGCCGGCATGCGCCTGGGCGGCGATCGCCGCCGACAGCTCGCCCGTGAATGCGCCGTTCTCTTCCCAGTGAATATTCTGTACGCCGAGCGCCAGGTCGCTGCGCTCGCGGACTGCGCTCAGCGCCGCTGCGAACGACAGAGCCGGGGGGAAGAACACGACCGTGCGGTCTCCGCGCTGTCGGTACGCGTTCGCGAACGCGGCAAAGAAGGACGTCGCATCCTCCGGTCCCTTGTTCATCTTCCAGTTGCCGGCAAGCACCGGCCTGCGCACGCGGTGACTCATGCCGCACCTCCTGCATCGTCGAGAATCGCGACACCGGGCAGCGCGCGGCCCTCCAGAAACTCGAGTGACGCGCCACCGCCGGTGGATACATGTGACATCTGATCGGCCACGCCTGCGGCTTCCACCGCAGCCGCGGTATCACCTCCGCCGACGATCGTCGTCGCTCCGCGTGCGGTGACCTCCGCGACGCCGCGCGCGATGCCGAGCGTGCCTTCGGCGAAGTCGTCGATCTCGAACAGACCCATCGGGCCGTTCCACAGGATCGTGCGAGCGCGCTCGATGAAGTCTCTGAATGTGGCGACACTCTTCGGTCCGATATCGAGGATCGACCCTTCGGGCGGGACCTCGTCACGCGCCAGCAGCCATGTACGCGCGCCGGCCTTCGCCTCCCCGGCCACAACGCAGTCCACCGGCAGCACGATCTTGTCACCGGCCCGCTCCAGCAGCGTGTGCGCCATTTCCACCCGTTCCGCCTCGACCAGGGACTTGCCCGTCTCCAGTCCGAGCGATCGGAAGAACGTGTTCGCCATCGCGCCACCGATCAGCAGATGATCGACGCGCGGCAGCAGGTTCTCGATGACATCGATCTTGCCGGAGATCTTCGCACCGCCGAGGATCGCGACGAACGGCCGTTCCGGGTTGTCCAGGGCATCGCCCAGGAAGCGCAGCTCCTTCTCCATCAGCATGCCTGCCAGCGCCGGACGACCCGCCTCCTTCATGGCCTCGGCTACACCGCACGTGGATGCGTGGGCCCGGTGGGCGGAGCCGAAGGCATCGTTCACGTATACGTCCGCGTACCCGGCCAGCGCATCGCTCAGCTTCGGGTCATTCGTCTCCTCGCCCGCCAGGAACCGCACGTTCTCCAGTACCAGTATGGACCCCGGCGCGAGTGCATCGACTGCGGCCTTCGCGTCCCCGCCCACGACGTCCGGGACGAAGCGGACAGGCGCTTCCACCAGATCGGCGAGCCGTGCGGCCGCCGGCGCCATCGACATGTCGTCACGCCACTGACCCTTCGGCCGGCCGAGGTGCGACACGAGCACGACGCGAGCGCCACTGTCGGTCAGGAACTTCAGGGTGGGCAGCGTCGCACGGATGCGCGTGTCATCCGTGACGGCGCCTTCTTCTATCGGGACGTTGTAATCGACGCGCACCAGGACGCGTTTGCCGCGCAACGCAGCCGCATCCAGCGCTGTGATGTTTTTCTTGCTCATTCCTCACCCTCTGTCATGAACTGCGACGAAAGCCTCAGGAAGGTTCAGTCGCAGCCGCGATCAGGCAAGGCACATGCTCAGCGGGAGGACAGATCGACGACAGCTGCCACTACCGCTTCCGGCCGCTCCCAGTTCGGCGAATGGCCTGTTCCGGGGATCACGATCAGCCTGGCGTCGGGCAGGGCCTGCGCGGCCTGACGAACGCCCGCGAGGGGCAGCAGCCGGTCGCGCTCCCCCCAGACGATCGACACCGGCAGGCGCAGCCGGGCCAGCTCATCGGGGCCCAGCACCTCGCGCTGCCCTCCGGCACCCGCGAACATTGCGAGCGTGCGCGCCAGATAGGCCGTGCCCGCCGCGCGTGCCGTCGTCAGCAGGTATTCGATGAGGGCGCGTTCCTGGGTCGTCGACATCAGAGACCGATCGGTCGTGAGCAGAAGCCGCAGGACCACGGCGGTGCCACGGCGGCTCGGCGCCATGAGCAGCCGCGTCAGTGGCAGGGACGTCGCAAGGCGCACAGCCGGGTGGATGGCGCGTCCGAGCCCGGCGGCGTCGAGGAGCAGCAGACGGGTCACCCGGGAGGAACGCTGCGCGATACGCAGCGCCGCCAGGCCGCCGAACGACGTGCCGACCATCAGCGCATCCGTCACGTCATTCTGCGCCATCCAGTCCACAAGCCGGTCAGCCGCGGCGGTGCCCAGTGGACGGGTGACGGGGATTGGGTCCGACAGACCGAACCCGGGAAGGTCCGGTGCCAGCACGCGGAACCGGGACGCCAGCGGCCCGATTACACGAAACCAGTTCGCGCCCCCGCCCGTGCCACCGTGGAGCAGGACGACGGGCTCACCCGAGCCCGCCTCGATGTGGTGCGTACGGCCACCCAACTGTTGCGTCCAGACGCTGCGCACGTCCGACGGAGCGCCGCCCGCGGCCAGCAGCTGATCCATGGCCGCTCTGACGTCCTGTCGCTCTCGCATTCCTGCCCTGGATGTAGAAAAGCGGCCGCGGTTTTGTCACCGCGGCCGCTCTGCCCCTGCCGGGCCGTGCGGATCAGCCGTGCATCGGCTCTTCAGCCACCTGCACGGAAAAACGAACCGAATCCGGTCCACGCGCCGTCACTTCCAGCGGCGTGTTGCAATAGCTGCACGCCAGCACGCGCGACCCTTCGTCCGCCTCCAGCTCCACCGCATCCCGGTGACCGCAGACGGGACACCTGTACGTCCCGTACAGCTGCGCACCT